>JBFGSX010000030.1:0-10591 GCA_041566495.1 Thermoplasmatota archaeon | reverse complement strand
GTCGAGGTTGATCAGACTGGGCTGGGTGATGGTCTCGGAGATGCCCTTCACGGTCTCAGCGATGAGCTGGTCCATGACGGAGAACGCCTGGTCGATGGGTAGGTTCGGGACGTACTTCAGAAGACGGTTGTTGTCGAGGACGATGACGGAGTCAGCGTTCGCGCGGAGCTTCTGGAGACCTTGGTCGCCCTTCAGGATTCGAGCGCGCTCGACGTTGAACGGCGTGGAGACCATGCCGACGACGATGGCGCCTTGCTTCTTGGCGATGTCAGCGACAACGCTGCTGGTACCGGTGCCGGTACCGCCGCCCATGCCGGCCGTGATGAACACGAGGTCGGCGCCGCGCAGCATCTCTTCGAGCTTGCCACGGGCTTGTTCGGCACAGCGTTCGGCGACTTCGGGGTAGCCACCGGCGCCGAGGCCGCGGGTGATGGACTTGCCGACCAGGAGTTTCTTGTCTGCTTCGACAAGGTCCAGGGCCTGCTTGTCCGTGTTGATTGCGATCGTTTCGGCGCCCTTGACGCCGATCTTATGGAGACGATTCACGGTGTTGCCGCCGGCGCCACCGCATCCTACGATGACGATTTTGGGTTCGCCGAAGTTCTCGTACTCCTTGATGTCCTTGTCTTGTGTGTAGCCGACAGCGGCTCCGATCAGGCTTTGCATGTTAGTCCTCCACTTTGCGTGCGACTGGCTCCGCCGTGAAGCGGTGCTGGAAAACCCAGGGGCATCGCGACCCCTGGGCCCTTTTGGTGGAACGACTGTCCCCAGTCGTTCCGGTGCCTCCCATCCCCTGCTTGTGAAGTCAGGAGGCTCATAGGTCCTCGAACAGTCCGAGACCCTTCATCTGGGCCTGGATGGCATTCATCTGAGCTGCGAGCTGTTTGAGTTCCTGCATCCCCTTGGCGCTCTCGATCGTCTTGACCGCCTTGCTGCCTTGTTCTTCGAAGAACATGCGCAGAGCGGCGCGGACCACTTCGGTGCGCGTGGCGTACTGCCCCAGTTGGACCATGGCATCGATGTCATCGACGACAGGCCGGGGGAGGCGGATGGTCACGCGTTCAGATTGTGTCATGAGAACACCAGGGTGCTGATCCCGCGTCAGACGGCGTCTGACAATTGCGGGTAGACGTTGGCAGACGTTGGGCCCATTGAGGCCACATCGTCCGACATTGTCTGACACTAACATTCCAGGTTGGGTACTTAAAGATTCACCCAAAATCGCGTGTGGAGGAGGGATCCGCCTCCTGTTGCGAGCCCGTTTCTCCTGTCAGACACCCGAGATTTCCAGTGGAACTCCACATGCAATCCAGGTCTGACAGTGTCTGACAGGTGTCCAGGAGGGCCCTCGAAGGGGTGTCTGACACTCTCAGCGAAGCGCTCTGCCCAGCGTCTGACACTCCCAGCGAAGCGCTCTACGCAGCACCGCCGACCCTGGACGAAGCCAAACCAGCGACTGTCTGACACTCCCAGCGAAGCGCTCTGCCGGGTGTCTGACACCCCGACCTCGGCCCCAATGTGAGGTCTGCCAGCACCGTCTGCCCCCTGTGGGCGGGCAGCAGTGGTGAACCCCGCAGCCCCACCCACAGGAGGCGCCGCGCATTTAGGCCGTGTCTGGCAGGGCTCCGGTCTCGAGCCAGACGGCCAGGCGCCGCCAGTCTTCCATGTACTGTTCTCGCCACGCATGGCGGTAAATGATGGCCGCCGGGTGCAGAGAACAGAACACTGGAATCGGAGCGCCATCGGCACCGATGGGGCCGTCGACGAAAGTGCCCCGGACATCACCGAACGTCTTGGGCGGATTGTCGACGAGCCCCGACAAGCCGTGGCGGCCCAGCGCCACAAGGACCTTGGGTCGCAGTGCCGCGATCTGCTCCAGCAGGAACGGTCGGCACGCCGCCTTCTCATCCGGCTTTGGATCCCGGTTCTTGGGGGGCCGACACTTGTTGATGCTGGTGACGAACACCTCGCTGCGCCGCAGGGCGCCTGCCTCGAGACCCAGATCCAGGTTCTTGCCGGCCGCGCCGCAGAACGGCCGACCAGTCTCGTCCTCGTTGCGCCCTGGGGCCTCCCCCACGAGCATGACGCCAGCCCAGCCGTCGTCGCCGCCACCGAAGCTGGCCAGCGTGCCCCCTGGAGGGACGTGCCCGTAGTGGCCACCACCCTCGCCCGGCACGGCCATGATGCGGGTCTCGCTCAGCCGGCACGCCGTGCATGCCCTGACCCGGGCAGCGATGTCCTCCATGGCGGCGTGGTCCACGTGGGGGCCAATCCCGAGCCATACTTGGCCACAGCGGGCGCAGAGCGGTTAAGGCACCAGCAGCGCTGGGCGGGACACGCATGGAGTTCGAGGACCTGCAGCGGATCGATCGTCAGACCTGGCGCAAGTACCTGTTCTACATCGATCTGATCGTGATCGCCATCTTCGCCATCAGCCTCGCCTTGCTGATCCGCCACACGTTCCTGGCAGGCCAATGGTATGAGCGGGACGAGTTCGGACTCAGCATGGACACCATGTGGCTGGTCGTCGTGGACACGGCGTTCTTGGTGGGGGCCCTCAGTTGGATGGTGTACCGCTTCTTCCGCAACCAGTACCTGGTCTTGACCCGCCGCTTCTGATCCGGGTCAGCTTGGCATGGCATCCATGGGCCCCACCCGGCGCATCCACCAAGACTTGATGCGTTGGCGAACGGGGGTCTCGAAGACCCGTTCGATCCAAGGCGCCAACAACATCAGGAGCAGGATGTCCAGCACGATGAACCAGACCGTGAAGCGGACGCTGTAGCCGAGGATGGCGATCAGGATCTTGCTCAAATAATTGGCAAAGGGCAGGTGGATGATGTACAGACTGAAACTGCTCTTGCCTTGATGGACCAACCAAGGCGTGTCCAAGCCATACGCGCGCCCGACGTTGGTGACCATGCTGGCCACCAGGACCACGGCAAGCAGCGGCATCAAGAGGCCGTTGTGCAGGTAGTTGGTGAACGCGGCAGGAAGCCCCAGGAACAAGCCAAGGGCCAGGAGACCGGCCGTGGCGAAGAGCCCACGAGCATGCCAGATTCGGATGTGTCCAAGGCCCCGAGCGAACCAGACGCCCAGAGATGCCCCCATGAGGAACTCGGGGAGGCGCACTAGGGGATGCTTGTACAGGACATGGATACGTTCCCCATCGATGCCATAGTGGTTCTCGAACCACCAGACGAGCACCTGACTGATGATCCACAAAGCTATGAACGCCGCCAGAAGGTAACGGCCCCTCCAGCGCCGCATCCGTGGCAGGATGATGGGCAGCGTGGCCCACATAACGAGGAATGTGCTCAGGGTCCAACCGGGGATGTTCATGAACCAGCCCCTGGACGGCACCCATGACTGAAGCAAGAACAGATTGAGGAAGAACGTGCGCACCCCGACCCAGAGGGGTTCCCCTTGGCCGATGGTGAAGCGGCCGATGTGGATCGGCACCCAAGCCAGCAGACCGACCACGTACAATGGATACACTCGCGCTAAGCGGTTGACCAAGAAGGTGGTCGTGGTGAGTCTGTCAAAGGGTCGGTCGATGTAGGAGTAGCTCAGGATGAACCCAGAGACGAAGAAGAACAGGCTGACGGCGGCTGTGCGCATCAGCATCGTGTTCACCCACGCCGGCCACCCCGAGACGTGATCCAATGATTCATGCAGGATGACCACGTGGATGGCCGCGATGAAGCGCATACTGGTCATGGGTCCAAAGCGGACCTGACTGCGCTTCACAGAGCGTCGGACCCCAGACCATACTTGACCGTGACGGCGCTATGTTTGCACTTCGAGCGCCGAGGCCAACACTTCCGCCAAGGCCTCCGCGGTCAGACCTTCGGAGTCCCGTTCATTGAAGGGATGTCGCAATACGGCATCAGAGCACATGTAGACATCCTCCCAGCCGAGGCCCAGGTCGTGCAGGCTGCCGCGGATGCCCACGTCATGGATCAGTTCCTTGACCCGCCGGATCGCTCCGTCTGCGTCGGGACCACCTGGAACCATGGCTGCGAGGCGCTCCATGCGCCGCGGCGACCGTTGCGCCTGGAACGTCATGACATGTGGCAGGACCAAGGCATTGGCGCGGCTTTGGCTGATGCTGTTGTAGGATGAGAGCACGAGGCTGATGCTGTCAAGGAGGCCTAGGCCAGCGATGCGGAAGGCCTCCCCCGCCTCGTAGGATGCGAGCGCCATCTTGGAACGTGCATCCCGATCTTGGCCATCGGCCACGGCGGCGGGCAGCGATTCGAAGATCGCATGGATGGCGCTGGCCGCGTGCTCGTCGGAGACCTCCGTGGAGGTGGGGCCAAGCACCGCCTCGATGGCGTCGGCAAGGGCATTGATGCCCGTGCTGGCGGTCAGGGCCGGCGGCATGCTCAGTTGTGTGAGTGGGTCGATGATCGCCGCAGCCGGCACGAGGGCATCACCGTGGACGACGAGGTGTTCCCGCCCCTGTTCTTGCACGTAGAACGCGTAGGGGCTGGATTCGGCGCCGGTACCTGCTGTGGTGGGGATGGCGATGTGTGGAATGCGCACCTCTGGCTCGGTTCCGTGGGCGTAGTCGAAGATTTTCTTGCCCTCAGGCAGGAACGAGGCCGCTTTACCGACATCGATCGTGGAGCCGCCACCGTAGCTGATCACGCCGTCCGCGGCCATCTGGTAGCGTCGCTCGGCAGCATACTCTGCCTGCGCGGCCATGGGGGTTGCAGAAATCTGCGTGAAGGCCGAGGTGACGATGCGGGCTCGTCGAAGGACCGTCTGTAGCAGCCGGGCGCCTTCGCTAGCGGCCAGCCGCGGATCGACGACGAGCAGGGCCCGGCGGATACCCAGCATCTCAGCCACGTGGCCCGCTTCATGGAGGGCTCCGAGGCCGAAGCGCGTCAACTGCAGGTCCGCCCCTAGACTGCGGACCGAATCTTTGCGCCGGGACTCCCTTTCGTACTCTTCGAACATGGCGGAACCGATTTACTCTGTGCACGCGCAACGTATCCCGTTGCTGTCGCGCCCCGTGGCCTCGAAGACCACTTGGCCCCAGTCCCGAGCCCCCCATGCAGGTCAAACCGGAGCACATCCCCATCCTCGTCCGACGTGCCGGCATTGTGGGTGCCGGCGGCGCAGGCTTTCCGACGTACGTGAAGTTCGAACGCCCCACCAAGACGTTCATCGCCAACGGGACCGAGTCAGAGCCCGGATATTTTGGCGACAAACTGTTGATGCGGGACCACAGCGACAGCATCGTCAAGGCACTGACCATGCTGCGGGACATCTTGGGGTACGAGCGGGTGGTCTTGGCCATCAAGAAGAAGCACATCTCGTACGCGACCCGCCTCATCCAGGCCTCCGAGGAGACCGAGGCGTTCGAGATGTCCTACGTGCCCGATCAATACATGATGGGGGAGGAGAAGACACTCACCAAGTTCGTCACCGGCACACCCGTCCCAAAGGGCTCCATCCCGCCTCATGTGGGGGTCACCGTGGACAATGTGGAGACCTTGCACAACATCTACTGGGCACTGACGGAGCATCGGCCGGTGGTCTACAAGTTCCTCCAGACCATCGGAGAAGTCCACCACGACGAGGTCATCCGCGCCCCCATCGGCACCCACATCCAGGACATCCTGCGACACGCTGGGGAAGACCCCGATGCGGTGCTGAAGCGGTGTCGACTGGTGGATGGCGGACCCTTGCTGGGAGACGCCATCGAAGAGCCCGCCAAACACGTCGTCAGCCGCACCACCAACGGCTTGTTCTTCGTGGACCCAGAGCGCTTCAAGGGCCGCGGCAAGCACTATCCCGGCCCGGGTCACGAGGCCCCAGACCACATCAGCCTCATCGCGGATGAAGTCGACGAAGTGGCCATTCCATTGGCCACCCGCTACGGGGTCCCGGCATTGCCCGTGGTCAGTGTCGGCCAATCCGTCGTGATGGGGCAGGAAGTGGCCACATTCATCCCCGACCAGCTATCGGTCTCCGCCCACGCAAGCATCCCTGGCACGGTCACCAAGGTCACGGACAACGCGATCCATCTGCGCCGGGAGGAGCTCCCCGGCAGCGACCCGGAGGCTTGACGCCCACCCTTGCGTTTAAGTGGGGGGCTTGAGTCGCGCCGATTGCGCCAGAGATGGCGTGCCCGGCGACAGGCGGGGACTAGGTGGGGAGTAGGCGCCCCCGTATGCGTAGTCTATAGCGCAACCGAACCCCTGTTGTGGCTGCCTGGGTCCGTACTAATCGAGCCCCTGCTCAACCGTGAAGCCTTGTCCTCTGAGGTGGCCGGTGGGAGGATCCGTTCCGGAAGGAACGGCGAATCCCTTCGACGCGGAAACCGGGTCAGGCCCGGAAGGGAGCAGCCTCACTGCGAACGAGCGACGTTTGGAGGTTCCCGGGGTGGAGAGCGGCGGGGGGTTCCTCGAGCGGGTCCAGGCAAGTGCAGCAGGAGCGTCCCCGCCCGCTAATGGCCAATTGGGCCCCTGGGAGAGGCGTTTGTTCCTTATACCTCGGAGGGCTGGGGCACCATCCGGGAACCTGGCGGCAGGAACCCGGCGGGCGCCGTTTCTCAACCTGTTTTGAGACGCGTGGCACCCATCCCACAACGAAATTGAGGTCTCCCTATGGTCAATCTACGATGCTCCAAATGCGGCTCCGATGCTGGTTTCTTGATCGAGACCCGCGAAGGCAAGAAGATGGACATCAAGGGCAACCTAGACCAAGACCGCATCAAGGCCACGGTCCGCGTGACGTGCACGTACTGCAACTCCACGTGGGATCACGCCCCGGTCCGCCTCGTCGACCAGGGACTGAAGGCCGCTTTCGAGCGCCGCCACCTCGTCGCCTGATCTCGCTGCACGGCTGAACCCATGACCATGGGGTGAAGCGGCAGCAAGACTAGGGCCAACTTGAGCCGATAGGCCCGCGAGGCTGGCTCAGACGAGGATGTTGTCGTCGTCGAAGAGCGCCGCTTGGAACGAGCGCAGGCGCTTGAGACCCTGCACATCTTGCTTGAACAAGGGCACGGTGACCACCGGGATGCCTGGTAGGCCTTCCCGCAGTTCTTCGATGTAGCCCATGTTCATGTCCCGCCGGACCTCGTTGAATTCGGTGGCGGCGATCATGGCTTCGATGAGTGGCGGGCCTGCGGCGTGTGCCTTGCTGGCCGCCGTGACGAAGGCTTTGCGAGCCTTGCCATCCCGGATCCCGTCGAATGCGTCCCGCACGCCATCCAGGGCATCCGGTTGCACCTTGTTGACGACGATGTGGGCGACGCTCATCCCAAGGTCTTGGGTGACCGCACGGTGCAGGTCGAACGTCTCCTCGACCGGGAGCTTCTCTGGCAAGGTGACGATGACGAGGCCGGTGTGGTCGGGGTCGCTGAGGAAGGATTGGATCTCTCGGGCCTGTTGCTCGATGCCGGCAAACAGCTTCTCGAAATCAATGTCCGGCGGCGCCGTCTTGCGGTCGTCCTTGCGCTTGAACACATTGCCCACGTTCTGGGCAGCGCCCTGGAGTTTCTGCCACACCGTGTAGCCACGTACCGCCCATTTCAGGAGGGATTTCTCGGACATGAGTTCCTTCATGGCTTGAGGGACGGAGAGGAAGGAAAGGGCGTGTCCCGTGGGGGCGGTGTCGATGACGATGACGTCATACTTGCCGTCCTTGCGGATGTCATTGAGCTTCCCGATGGCCATCAATTCATTGAGGCCAGGCAGGTAGTCGGTGACGTAGCGGAACATCGGGTGCTCCGTGATCTTCGCCTCTGGCACTTCGCGCTCCAGGTGTTCCCGGATCACGGCGCCAGGATCCAGCATCAACGCAGTGAGGTTGGGCTGGATGGGTGTCTCCTTGAAACCCACGTCGACGCCCAGGGCATCCTCCAGGCGCTTGGCCGGGTCGACAGTGACCAGCAAGGTCTTCTTGCCTTGGGCCGCGAAGCCGAGGGCCGTGGCGCTGCTGGTGGTGGTCTTGCCTACGCCGCCCTTGCCGGCGAAGATCAGTAGGCGACGGTCCTGGAGGGCCTTCACATCGACGTGAGCACGGTCCGAGCGTTAAGGGTGGTGGACGGAGGCACTATCTTGGCCCAGGGGCTCGACGCTCCGTGGACCAGCACGAGGTATGGGAGCGCATCGGCCCCAGCTTCGACCAGACCCGCCTGCGGCCCTGGCCGCACGTGCAGCGCTTCTTGCACCGGACGGCCCCCGACGCCCGCATCCTGGACGTCATGTGCGGCAATGGCCGCCACATGCACGATGCTCGGCGCAACGTCGTCGGCCTCGACTTCTCCGGACCCCTGTGCCGCTCCGCGGCGGCCCGGGGCCCCGTCGTGCAGGGGGACGCCACGAAGTTGCCTTTCGCTGACGGTTCCTTTGACGCTTGCATCTACGTCGCGGGCTTGCACGGCATCCCGGAAGCCGCGGGCCGGGCCGACAGCCTCGCCGAAGTGCACCGCGTGCTGCGACCGGGCGGCCAAGCCCAGATCACCGTCTGGTCCCGGGACGCCCCCCGCTTCCAGGAACTGGACCTGCCCCCCGGCCCAGCGGACGTCACCGTGCCGTGGCGTCGAGGGGAGCACGCCGACCGGTTCTACCACCTGTACACCGAGGCGTCTTTCCAGCAAGCCTGCGAAGCCGCCGGGTTCACCGTGCTGGCCTTGGACCCCATCGCCATCGCGACCCCGGAGCCCGACAACCTATTGGCTTGGCTACGGCGCTGAACCCTGCCACCGTGCCACTTATGCGGGACCCCTGACTCGGCGCACTTGTGAGTCTGGAGACCATCCTGGTGACCGGCACCGCCAACCCTGCACTGGGTGCGCGCTTGGCGGAGGAACTACAATGCGAGGTCGCCCAGGCCGAGATCAAGCGCTTCCCGGACCTGGAGGTCTATGCCCGCATCGACTCCGAAGTGGAAGGCAAGCACGTCGTGGTCGTCCAGAGCACCCACCCCAACGACAACCTCGTCGAACTCCTTCTCCTGCAGGACGCCGCACAGGAGGCCTCCGCTGCCCGCGTCACCTCCGTCATCCCATACTACGGATACGCCCGCCAAGACCAGGTCTTCAAGCGCGGCGAAGCAGTGAGCAGCCGCGCCGTGGCCCGTGCCCTGGCGACGACCGCTGACGCCGTGGTCACCGTGGACCCCCACAAGGAAGAGATCCTCGACTTCTTCTTCCAAGGCGCCCAGAGCGTCAGTGCCGTCAATCACCTCGCCGACGAACTCGGCTCCTGGGGCATCGACTGCATCCTGGCCCCCGACAAGGGCGCCCGCGACCGCGCCGAGCGCGCGGCCCAACACTTGGGGGTCGCCTTCGACCACCTCGAAAAGGTCCGCTTGGGCCCGACCGATGTGAAGATCGCCGCGAAGGAACTGGACGTCGCCGGCAAAGATGTCGCCATCCTGGACGACATGATCGCCTCTGGCGGGACCATGATCAAGGCTGCGGAGCAACTCAAGGCCCAAGGCGCCAACAAGGTCTACGCCGCCTGCACCCACGGCTTGTTCACCGGGGGCGCCATCCCCCGCCTACTCGCAGGGGGCATCGACCGCGTGCTCTGCACCGACACGGTCCCCACGGTGGGTTGCGACACCATCAGCGCCGCCCCCGCCATCGCGGCGGCCCTACGCTGAAAGCAACGAATCTGCGCACGGGCAAGGCTTAACTGCGGGCGCGCAGCGCCCCGCCTATGCGCTGGATCACCTTCGCCCTCGTCATCGCCATCAGCCTCTCCGGCTGCGCGAGCGAGGAAACCACCCCCGAACCCAACACAGGCAGCGAGACTGCCGAGCAGCCCACCAACCAGACCGTCGAGATGGCCAACAACACGGCCCCCGTCGCCAGCCTCGCGGCCACCGCGATGAACGGCACGGCCCCGTTGTTCGTCGACTTCACCCTCAACGGCACCGACGCTGACGGGGACAACCTGACCTGGATCCTCAGCATCAACGGCAACGAGACCGCCAATGGCACCAGCCTGCCCGCCATGGCCAACGCCACCCTCGATGTGGGCAACCACACCATCCTATTCACCGTCTTCGACGGCAACCTCAGCTCCGAGGCAAACCTCACCATCTCGGTCGTCGCAGCGGCTGTCGAAGAAGTCGACCCCAACGCCCCTATCGACATGGGCTGGTACTGGTTCGACCCAGTCACGAGCCTGTGCAACGTCAAGACCTTCACGACCTACGGGGGCAGCGTCTACGTCTCCACCCTCAGCGGAGGCACCTGGGTCATCGCCGAGAGCAACGGGGAGCCCGGCCTCCAAATCGCTGACGACCACCCCACCACCGGGACCGGCGGCGGCTTCGAAATCGACGCCCCCGGCTGCATTGACGGCGATCTGATCCTCGTCTAAGCTGGCCACCCAGCACCCCAGGAGGGGCACGGGGCCAAGCAGACCGCGAAGCAACGCTTATACCGGCGGCCCAAGTCGCCGCGAATGCGCTCCCTGTCACAGGGAAGGTGAACAACCATGAAACGTTCAAGCCGCGCCTGGAAAAAGCCAGGCAACCAGCGCTGGAAATGGCGCAAGAAGAAGATGCGCCGCCGTAAACGCGCTCTGAAGATGCGCAAGGGTTAGGCTAGTCGCCT
>JBFGSX010000029.1:0-10925 GCA_041566495.1 Thermoplasmatota archaeon | reverse complement strand
GCTCCATGACCGGCTCAGGGTAGCCCATGTGGTGGCCGCCGCTGCAGGTGTACAGGCCGTATTCGGGGTGTTGGATGCTGATGCTGTACGCCGTCAGGGCCTTGCCGTCGGTGCCGACGACCTTGCCGGTCAGAGCGGCGGTCTTCTCGGGGTACTTGGCCATCTCTGTATCGATGGTCTTCGTCTGGCCGCTGGCCACTTCCACCCAGTGATACGCTTGGGCGTAGCCGGCTTTCTCGAAGCGTAGGTTCAGGCTGCCAGCATAGACATCCACCACGTAGCGGCCCTCGGCGTCGGTGACGGTCCAGTTGCGGAAACTGCCGTACTCGTACTCGGAGCTGGTGCGGCGTTCCCATTGGTCGACGATGACATCCGCGCCGGAGACGGGGTTGCCTTCTTGGTCGGTGACCGTGCCTTGGATCATGGCGTCTTGGCCCGGTAGGGCGCCGAGTTCGATGTTCAATGGGCTGCCATCGACGAAGGTCTCTTGGTTGTGGTAACCTCGCTTCCCTGCATCGATCTCGAGGTGGTACGTGCCGGCCAGCAACGTGACCGAGAACTGTCCCTTCGCGTCGCTGATGGCGTGTCCCCAGTCGGGGCCCCAAAGGCTCACCCGGGCGCCATCGACGGCTGCGCCGGATGCGTCCGTCACGGTGCCCGTCGTGGTGACCTGCTTGGGGGCGAGCCGGATGTGTTGCTCGGGGGCCGGGATGGAGACGTCGATGCTGGCCGATTCGAAGCCCTGTCGGGTGACCTCTAGCGAGTAATCCCCTTGGGGTACGTTGTCGAACTGGAAGCCTCCGTCGTCGCTGCTCGTGGCCGTCTCATCCACGAGTCCGGCCCCCAGAGGGCCACCCCGCAATCGCAGGGTCGCCCCAGGGAGGCCATGGTCGCACGCTACCTCGTCCCATTGGTTGGCCGCGCAGACGTCTCCAAAGAGGCTGTAGGCCGGTTGCGCTTGCACCGGCTGCACCAGGAAGGCGCCCGAGGCGAAGACGAAGCCGACGATGATGATGGGCAGGATCCGCATAGTTCCCTATCAACGGCTCGGCATAGATAAGGCTCCGATGGTGGTTGGGAAGTTTCCGACCAAGGCAACCCCTATCCGCCTGTCCCCGCTCCTTCCCCCTATGCGCGGGGGTATCGATGAAGCAGGGCGTGGACCCGTCATGGGGCCCCTGGTGGTGGCGGGGGTCGCTTGCCCAGACCCAGCCATCCTCGTCGAGATGGGCTGCAAGGACAGCAAGCGCCTCACTCCGATGAAGCGCGAGCGCCTGGCGAGGCTCATCGAGAAGCACCCAGACACCGTGGTCGTCGTGAAATCCCTCGAGCCGGAAGACCTGGATGAGGAACGGCGCACCATGAGTCTCAACGACATCGAGGTCCTACTGTTCCAGAAGGTCGCCAAGGAACTGGGAGCCAGCCACTTGACCCTCGATGCTGCGGACGTGGACGCAGCCCGCTTCGGCCGCAACGTCGGCGCCGTCCTCCATGGCACCACGGTCGTCAGCGAGCACAAAGCCGACGACAACCACGTCATCGTTGCAGCAGCCAGCATCATCGCCAAGACCCGGCGGGACAACGCCATCGAGGACCTCAAGCGCAGTCTCGAACGGCGCATCGACTTCGACATGGGAAGCGGCTACCCCAGCGACCCCAAGACCCGGGCTTTCCTGGCCACCTGGGTGGAGCGCTTCGGAGACGTCCCGCCTGGCACGCGCCGCAGCTGGAAGACCGTCGAAGCCCTCCTTGGTCCCCAGCAGACCGGCCTGGACGCATACGGGTCCGCCACAACGGCTTAAGCCCGCGCCCCTCCTGGGCGACGCATGCGCGCGTGGCTGACGATTCTCGTCCTCACCGGTGTCCTGTTCGCAGGATGTGCCGGCACCGAACCGACCGATCAAACGGGGACCGAAAACCAGCTCCCTGACCATGGTCCCGGGTTCAACTACACCTCCCTTGACGCGGCTGGATTCCCGGTCCCCGTCTTGTTCTGCGTGCCTGACTTCGAGATCTCTGCCTACGTCGACGAAGTCGGCGGTTCCGCCAAATGGACCGAGTTCGAAGCAGTGGAGGGCGAAGCCTGCAACCTCGAGATGACCCCCGACCAAGGCCGTGAAGGCAACGAGGTCACCATCGCCGTCAACCCCCTGGACCCCCGCAACATCGTCGGCGGTGCCAAGGACTACTACCCGGCCGACGCCGGCGAATGCGTCTGGGACGGCGTCTACGTCACCCACGACGGCGGCCGCACCCCCTTCGAAGACCGCTCCTTCGATGGCAGCCCATGGCGCCTCCGTCAGGGCGACACCGAGAACTACAGCCCCAACTACGCCAGTCAGATGTGGTGCACCACCGACCCCGTGGCGTACTTCAACACCGCCGGCGAACTGTACTACCTCCTCATGGCCTACCAAGCTGACCCCGTCACGGGCAGCAAGGCCTGCGAAGCAGAATGCCCTAACGGCGCGCTCAATGACTGGGCCTTCAACCGCGCAGTCCAGATCATCGCCGTCAGCAGCGACGGTGGCGACTCCTTCCACACCTTCACGCCTGTCCTGGAAGGCACCTTCCCAGTGAACTTCCATGACAAGGGCTGGATCGCCGCCAGCCACGACGGCACCATCCACGTCATGTGGCTGGCTTTCTTCGTCCCCGGCAACCAATACTGCCGCAGCACCGACGGTGGCGAAACCTACCTCTGCACCGAGATCATCGCGCCCCAATTCCTCGGCTCCGGCCAAGGCAGCTTCCTTGAGGTCGGCACCGGCGGCGAAGTCTACGCCTCCTGGTACAACGGCGGCATCCAGATCAAGCGCAGTCAAGACTACGGCGCCACCTGGGACGAACCCCGCAAGGTCGTCGACACCAACCCCCAGAGCATGGCCGGTCTGAGCGACCGCGACCGCCGCACCGGCTACCCGGCCATGGCCACGGACCGCGGCATGGACTCCCCCTTCAGTGACGCCGTCTACTTCACCTGGAACGACGCCTGCAACGACGACGTCTGGAAGCCCCGTGACCAGTGCGAGAACATCGGCGGCAACGCCGTCTGGGTCGCAGCGAGCCACGACGGGGGCGAGACCTTCGGCGAAGCGGTCCGCGTCAGCCACAATGGCACCGACGACTGGAGCATCTTCCCCGCCATCTCCGTCAGCCCCGGCGGCGTCGTCGATGTCTCCTGGATGGAGACCCGGGATGCCCGCCTCATCGATTGCCCGGAAGACCCCGGCCTGGGCGAAGCGGAATGCGAGGGCGCCTACAACAGCTTCGAGCAATTCTACGCCTACAGCCTCGATGGGGGCCGCACCTTCAGCGAGCCCATCAACATCCGCGACGCCAACGACGGCGGCTGGGACCCGGCCCATTGCCACCACCAGAACGGGAACATCTTCATCGGTGACTACAACGACATCGACAGCAGCTGGCAAGCGGCACACCCTGTCTGGCCGGACAGCCGTGATGGCCACTGTGACGTCTACACCGCCACAGTGCAACGCCCCATGTTCGCCGAAGGCTGGGATGCAGAGGCCCGCGCCAGCGCCGAGGGCCTGATCCGCAGCATGCCGCTCTGATGCGCCCCATCTTCCCACTCTTCATCGTCCTGCTACTGGCCTTACCGGTCCATGGGTCTTGGACCCAAGGAGGCGGAGGTGCTAGCCACGGCGGCACCGCCATGCTGGCAGACAAAGAGTGGGATGTGGTCGCCGTCCACGAACTGACCGAGCACCGCATCGGTGACAATGGAGGCCTCGGCCTGGCGGAACGCAATGGCGTCCTGTATGGCGTGGAAGTGAACGGCGACGCATGCCGCCTGCTGCGCTTCCCCGGCGGAGCCACGGGCACCACCTATCCATGCCAGGGCGGCCGGCTCATCGCCATGACCGCGACCGGTCCCTTGGCTTGCTTGGACGCCCTGCCAGGCGACCCGTACATGGTGCAATGGAGCCTTTCCGGTTCTGAATCCTGGACCGCCACCACGCCACCTGGCAGTGGCAGCCTCCCCAGCCAGGACCCGTGGGTCTGCGGACACCCCGCCATCGACGGTCTCGCGGCCATCGTGCCCTTCACCGGCCCGGGCCAACAACACCGCATCGAATGGATCTCCTTGCTGGACGGGAGCGTCACCCAGTCGGTGTTCGTGCCCTTGACCACATTCATGGAGGCCAACGAGACAGCCATGGAGGCCCTTGGCCCACTGGAGATCCTCACGGGACAGGTCAGCGACTTCCAACCCCGAGGGGTCTCGATGACAGACAACGGCATCGTGGTCACCGGCCGTATCCGGGCCTCCCAGGCCCCCGCCGCTGCGGCTCTGGCCTTCGACGGCACCATCCTGGGCGGGGTGCAGATGCCCTCCGACGTCACCCAAGGCACCGCGCAGATGCAGCCCATGAGCCGCTACGCCACGTCCCGGGACGAGCTGGCCGCCATCGTCATGGGCACATCCCTGCTCAGCATCGACCCCGGCCAAGGCACCTTCCGCTTCATCCCCGTCGGCCCGACGGCCCTCGGCGCCACGACGCTCCCGGCTCCTGCCTGGAACCGTGACGCGTTGCTGTTGCCCACGGAATCCGGCGCCTACATCGCCACCTCCCGGGATGCGGCCACCACCGAGCGTTTTGAGGCGCCGGAAGGTGCTGCCTTGCAGGACATCGTATTGGCCGGCGACGCCCAAGCCTTCGCCGTCACGGCAGGCAGTCGGGGCACCCACTTGGTCCGCCTGGATGCCCGGAGCGGCGACATCCTGCACCAGATTCCACTGCCCTTGAGCCTCGCCGCGCCCCGTGCGCTGGAGATGCACCTCCTCCCCGCCGGCGAATCCATCTGGGTTTGGACGGGCGCTGGACAGGCCGTGCAATTGGCGCCGGCAACGGGCGAAGGCCCCGCGCTCTCATTCAACGACCTTTACCCAAAGGTGGACTCCCCGGTCACGGCCACCGTCGGCACCGGCGCCAAGCTCATCATGGGCTGGGGCGACGGCAAGACCGAGATCGTCGAAACCGGCGGCACGTACAACCACCGCTACGAGCGCGGCGGCGACCACACGGTCCGCCTTACCCGCGTCTCTGAGGACAACTTGACCGCCACCACTGTCCGGGTGCTGCATGTGGGCGCCGACGCGCCCCAAGGCCTGAACCTCATCCAGAACGCATTCAGCGACGACAACTGGGAGGTCACCGTGACCGCCATCGGTTTTTCGGCATCTGCCATCACCATCCTCTTCGGCTTGTTCGCAGCACGCCGCGGACGTCGGCGCCTGGAGCGGGAGATGCGCGTCCTGGACCGCATCGGCGCCGAAGGCCGCGAGGACCCCTTCGAGGCGGTCAAGGACCTGCACGCACACCGTGACGAGCTTCGCATGGCACTGCGCCGGGGCCGCATCGAGGACTCCCAATACGCTTTGGTGAAGGCCCACGCCGACCACATCCTCCAGGTCCTGCGTCAACGCATCCTCGGGGGCTTCGGGGGCAACGTCAGCGCAGGCTTCGGTCGCTTGCTGGATGTCGCCCTGATGGACGGCCGCATCGGAGGCGACGAGGCCGACGGCCTCGTCAACGCGGCGCATCAAGAGGAGGCGCTGCCGCCCGCCGAACGGGAACGACTGGCCAACCTCGTACGGTCCTGGCAATCCCAGGCGTAGCCGTCAGGGGCCTTGTTCGGGTCGGGGTGCCGGGCGCTCCACGTGGACCAACCTGCCGTCTTCGAAGCATGCCACACTCCCAGGGGTCATCCGGGGTGCGCCGGGTGCGTGCCCTTGGACAAAGACATCCATCGCCGGGTTGTGCCCGACGATCATCGTGGTCCCATCGTCGAGGAGGTGGATGTAGTCCGTGGCCTCTGCTGCGTACAACGCGCCCAGTGTCTCGGCGTCAGGTGCTCCTGGCCAAGCGGCCGATGCCAAGGCGTAGGTCTCCTGGGTCCGCGTGGCCGGACTGCAAAGCACTCGCTCGGGAATCCACCCCGACTTGGCGATCCACGCGCCGGCTGTGGTGGCTTCGGCCCGTCCAGCGGCGGACAAAGGGCGGCTGGCGTCTCCCGTCGGGCCGCGGTCTTCGGCGGTGGCGTGTCTCATGAGGACCCAGCGGGCCATGATGGGTCACCACCGGGGACGATTATCACTGCACCGTTCTGCTTGGGCGTGTCACTTCTTGAACGACATCTCGTAGCAAGCCACTTCGATGGTCGACACGGCGTGATCGTGGAACCCGAATTGCGCCTTGATCGGGTATGGCCACGTGAGGATCTTTTCCAGGCTTGCGCCCAGCCGAGCCGCTTCCTTGCCCAGGAACCGTTCGGTCTTCGGTTGCGCCAGGAACCAAGCAGATCCCCCTGATTCCTTCAAGGCGCGTCGGCATGCTTCGTAGAAGGGACGATCGGCGCCTTTGAATTGCGCGCCGAATGGCGGATTCATGACGACGGTGTCGTACGGGCGGTCAGGTTGCCATTCGGAGATCTCTGCCTGGACGAAAGTGACCCCTTCGATGCGGCGGGCCAGTTCCAGCGCCTTGGGGTCGACGTCGATGCCAGTGACCGTGGCAGCGCCCAAGAGCCGGGCCCCGAGGGAGAAGATGCCCGTGCCGCATCCCAGGTCGAGGACGTGTTTGCCCTTGATGTGGCCTTCTTGGTCCGCTTCCCACAAGAGGTCCGCGGCGATGCCGGCGGGGGTCCGGTACTGCTCCAATCGAGCATCGGGGGCGGCGAAGTCTGCCACGGCTGAGAGGGCCTGTTCCAGCTCCGCCTTGCGCATGCATCGGGTGACTCGCCCCTTGTATTAACGCCTCGTGGCCAGCAACGCAAGCCCTAAAGCGCTCAGCGCCCCAAATAGGACTGTGGGCGACGTGTACGTCATTCGACATGGGGAAACCGCCTGCAACAGGGACGGGATCATCCAAGGTCCGCGCATCGACAGTGAACTCTCGGAGACCGGGCAGATCCAAGCCATGGCCCTGGCGCAGGCGTTCAGCGAGACCCCCATCGAGCGGCTCTACGTCTCCCCCATGCGTCGGGCCCGCGACACGGCAGCGCCCCTGGCCCAGCAGCTGGGCGGGGTCTCCATGCAGGTCGTGCCAGAACTGTATGAGATGGACTTCGGGGACCTGTGCGGTCGTCACGTCGACGAAGCACGCCCGGTGCTCGATGAATACGACCATGCCTGGGCCATGGGGTTCACGGACCGCGCCCTGCCCGGAGGTGAATCCCCTCTGCTCGTGTCCCACCGCATCAGGGGACTCATGCGTTCGCTCGCGGAAGCGCCCGGAGATGCGGCCATCATCGCCCATGGGCGGTTGAACCGCATTTTGCTGGCCTCCATCATGGGGCAACCCCTGAGCCAGATGCGCCATTACACCCAGAGCAACGCAGCCATCACCCACATCTCCATGGGTGCACAACCATTGATGCACCGCCTCAACGACACCTCCCACCTGGCCTGAACCCCATCGTTCCAGCCATTCGCCCGTTTCTCTATAGATTCCGTTGGGCAATCCTATGCTTGGAGGCGACCGATGCCCACTCACATGAAACAGACGAACCCCAAGCTGATCTACCACCTACGTCAGCAACCCAAGGCGCTGGAAGTCAGTACCTTGACCCACTTGTACGACAACCCCACCCGGCTCGATGAGGACCTGAGCCTCCTGCAACGCCACGGCCTCGTCGCGGTTGCTGGAAACGCTGTGCAATGGAAGGGATCCTGATGCAGGGTGCCATCCCTCGCCACTACTTGGGCATCGACGTACGGGAGCACAGCATCGCTGAAGCGGCGTACCGCTGCCGGATCAACATCGAGGTCCAGGCATGAAGGACACCTCCAAGCAGGTCTCCGAGACCTCCACGGAACCCGCCATCCCGTCGCCGCCCCTGATGCGCGGCTGGCGCTAGACTATTCTCGGTCGGCGTGACGCATGTCCCAGATCCGCAAGTGCGCGATCACGGGCATCATCAGATCGCCAAAACGCATCCCCTTGGCCGTCAACGAGTACTCGACCCGCAGGGGCACCTCGGCGAACATCTCCCGTAGAATGAGTCCCTGGCCCTCCAGGTCTTTGAGACGAGTGCTCAGGGTTCGGCTTCCGACGCCTGCCAGGTCCTTGACCTTGTTGCCGATGGAGGCCGGGGCGACGCTGCCCAGTTCCTCCTTGATCTGCGTGAAACGCATCTTGCCCCGCAAACGCAGCAAGAACAGGATCTCGAAGCTCCACTTGTTGAAGATGGAGCCGATGGATTCGACCGATTTATGGATCTCAGATTCCAGGTCGCCCGATTTCCAGAGCCACGAGACCACTTCCTCCATGGCCTTGCGGTGGTCCTCTGCCTGCGCGTCCAGAAAATGATCGAGACGCTCGATCATATCCGGATTGGTGCGGGTCTTGGCAGCTGGTTCCCCCGGTGCTTCCGTTTTGGACACTAAGGGTCCTCCAGGATACCTACCGCTGGCTCTTCCACTGTGCGCCTTATGGTCAACGGCGGCATAGTTGTTTCCGTGTCTGTCGATACCACGTATCCGTTCATGGGCCCCTCGCTGCCGCAACGCCTCATGGTGGCGTTCATCGCGTTCGTGCCCCTCGCGGCCGCTATCACGGCGATCATCTTCCTTTTCGGCTCTTGGGTCTCATGGCTCGACATCGGTCTGATGTTCGGCGCCTGGGCCGTTGGAGGCCTCGGCATCAGCGTCGCCTACCACCGCCTGGTGGCCCACGGCGCCTTCAAGGCCAGCGCCCCCGTCCGCGCCGTGCTGATCTGGATGGGTATCCAGACCCTCCAAGGTGGCCCCGCCACTTGGGCCGCCACCCACCGCCGCCACCACGCTCTGAGCGACAAGGAAGGGGACCCCCACAGCCCCCTGAACGGCCTCTGGCACTCTCACTTCGGCTGGCTCTGGAAGGGGCGCCTCGTCCGCGAAGGCCCCGCCTACAAGATCCTCATGCGTGACCCGGTCATCCGGTTCTTCGAGCGCACGGCACTGTTCTGGTTCGTCATGACGTTCCTCATCCCCGGCTTCATCGCGCTCGCCATCACGGGCAGCTGGCTCGCCTTCGCCACTGGTGTCCTCTGGGGTGGCTTCGTCCGCGTCTTCATCATGCACCACGTCACGTGGAGCATCAACAGCATCTGCCACACCTGGGGCACCCGGCCGTACGAGTCCCCTGACATCGCCCGCAACAATGTCATCTTCGGCTTGCTGGGCTTCGGCGAGGGCTGGCACAACAACCACCACGCCTTCCCCAACAGTGCCTACCTCGGTCACCGCTGGTACCAAGTGGACTTCGGCAAGTACATGCTGCTGGCCATGAAGCCCTTCGGCCTCGTCCACGACCTCGTCGTCCCGAGCCGCGAAGAACGCATGCGCCGCAGGCGGGTCAAGACGGCCCGCCAAGCCCGCGCTGCCACGTAAGTGGGATACCGCAGTCCCTTTTTCCCTTCCTCCCTTTCTCCTTTGACATGCGAAACCCTCGTGGCCCCGCAATGGCACGTGTCTCGTTGCCCGTTCCTCCCCGACAGTGCCCTTCACATGGCAAGCCGGCCGAGGTTAGGTTGAGCGCCAAGAATGTCCGTGTCCTTCGATTCCTCTGATCCGTCCCCCTCTCGAGGGCCCTGGGCGGATCGCCCCGCGGACGCTCGCGAAGCGGCATCCACTCCTGATAGCGACCCCGGAGGCGCATCGGACCGGCGGCCTGCTGAATCTGCCGCTGCAGGGGCCTACAGCGACCTCGACGTCCACTCGTCGGGTGGTCGGATCGAGCACGAACGCTTGCTTCCCGAGATGGTCATGATCATCGAGCGCTTCGGCAACGACGCCGCAGCCGTAGCACGGGAACAGGAATACCTGCATGGCCTCCTGCACCATGACGACGCGGACGACGTCAGGCCCATGCGGGGAAAACGCAGCTTCGCGGTCTCCATCAGCGTCATCGTGGCGCTCGGCTTCGTCGCCGGCGCCCTCGCCGGATTGGATTTCGCTGAAGGCGAAGACCTGGAACCGGCCATGAGCTTCGGCTCCCTCCGATTCCTTTTCAGTGGCAAACCCGACACACCTGGCCAAAGCGGCGACCACGTCCTCGTCTGCCACCAACTCGGCCACGGCAGCAAGGAACTCCATGTCCAAGTCAAGGCGCTGCAAGCACACCTGGGACACGGCGATCATGAAGGCCCGTGCGCAAGCGATGGCGACGATGGTGACGGCCTTGGCGATGACGACGACCACGGTGGCGACGGGGACGACGACAGCGACAATGGTGCTGGTCCACCCTCTGCCGATACCGACGGAGACGGTCTCTACGATAGCGATGAAATAGCCGGTGGCAGCGACCCCGATGACCCGAACGACCCCGAGATCATCGATGGGCGCGTCATGATGTGCCACGAGGGCGAATCCAAGGCGGTCCAGCTCGAAGCCGTCCCGGGACACATCAACCACGGCGACCGCTTCGGCGCGTGCCCCTCCGATCAGGACGGGGACGGCCTGCCAGACGACTGGGAACAGGAGAATTTCGGTGACCTGGACCAGAATGGTACCGGTGATCCCGACGGTGACGGCCTCAACAATGCCGGCGAATACGAAGCTGGCACCGACCCCAACAACCCCGATTCCGATGGCGATGGGCACAGCGACGGTGAGGAGGTCACTGCCGGCAGCGATCCCCTAGACCCTGCTTCAGTGATTGGCGACATCGACGGTGACGGCTTGCCCGATGCGTGGGAACAACAGCACTTCGGCGACCTCGACGAAGATGGTGCCGGCGACCCTGACGGTGACGGCCTCGTCAACGCCGGCGAGTACAACGCTGGCACCGATCCCAACGATCCCGATACGGATGGGGACGGCTACACCGATGGTGCGGAGATCGCAGCTGGCAGCGACCCCCTCGATTCCGCCTCAGTCCCCGGCGACATCGATGGTGACGGCCTCCCCGATTCCTGGG
>JBFGSX010000028.1:0-10931 GCA_041566495.1 Thermoplasmatota archaeon | reverse complement strand
GCCTCTAACAGGTGGATCGTCGCGAGGCGCACGGTTCCCGTAGGGTGGGGGGCGAACCGATTGGCCCCTGGCACTTTCCCGGCGTTCCGGACATAGTGCAGTCTGGACACCCAGCCGTCCTGCTTGCCATACGCCTCCAATGATGGAAGCCCCGCGTGGGCCAAGGCGACGGGCACCGCGGCCAAGATGGCCGTGGCTGCCACGCGCCAGACGGTGTCCGCATCAAGGCCATGCACGGAACCGGGGTCCGTCTTGTACGCGTATGCCCAGGCGATCCATGCTTCCATGGCATCGAGGGCAGAACCGCTTTCGCCCTGCGCCTTCGCCTTCAGGAAAGCCTGCCAGCGTTCCGTCTGGCTTGGAGGGAACTCCCCCGCCGCCAACATGCGGGCATCCAGCACGGCCAACAATGCTTTGCTGGCCTGGAGACGTCGCTCCTCGGCGCTACCGTCCATGAACAGCAAGAGGCCTGCGGCTCTGTTGGACAGCAATCGGAGCCCTTCATTGCGCCGGATCTTTGCCAACGGGCGCGTCGGGATCAGGTGCAAGACTTCGTCGCCCCAGATGAGCCGACCACGGAGCGCCGTCTCGTACCAGAAGATGGTGGGCGCAACGTAGGGCAGCCTGGCCCTGGCCACGCGGGCCAGGTCGATGTGCAGCCCCAGCTCTTCCTCCAATTCCTGGATGATCTGGGGGTAGGGCGTCTTGGGCCGTCCCCAGTCGTGGACGACGATGAGGTCGTAGTCGTTCTGGGGTTGGCCGTCCAGCACTGCTCCTTCGCCGCGGGCGAAGCCGCCTGTGAGGATGATCGCGCAGGCGTGCGGGTCGCCCTCACGGACCGCGTCGATCACTTTCTTCAGGTCGTCTTGGACGCGGGCGACGATGGCGGGTGTGTCATGGCGTGTGTACGATGGCATGTGGATCCAGGATACTCCGTCCTTCTTGTGTGTCCGGTGTCTTGACGCCGATGAGGTCGCATAGCGTAGGAAAGACATCGACGAGTGAGCGGTTGCCGCGACTGCCAGGTGGGGTGTGGCCGTTGTTGGAGGCGATGATCCCCATGCCCATGGTCTCCTCTCGCTTGTCGAGGTAGCCGTGCATGCCGACGATCTTGGAGTCCTTCACGTGGAAGTAGTCCGGCCAGAACATCACGCCGGGTTCGGCGGCGAGCATGCGGTGGCCCCAGTCGGGGTCCGTGGGGATGCGCAGTTCCTTGCGCTCCGCTTCGTCGACCACGTGGGTCCCCGGGACTGTGGGCAGGATCGCTTCGATGGCGTCCCGTCCTTTGTCGGTGAGGTACCACAGGACGGCGAGGGTGCTGTTGACGAAGACGACGTAGTCCTTGGCAGGCACGGCGTCGGCCTTCTCGAGGGCCTTGAGGACATTGACCTCGGAGTGCACCGGGGCCATGCCATGATCGCCGCATAGGAACAGATCCCACTCGTCGTAGTTCTCAGACAACGCCTTGTGGATGTCCTCGAGTTTCTTGTCTAGGTCCCGGAGGAAACCGGCTTGCATGGCGTCACTGAACGGTCCGTGGTGGTGGCCTTTCTCGTCGGTGACGCTGAACTGCGCGACGTAGAGGTCGTAGTCTTTCTTGGACTTCAGGTCGTCCATGAGCATGGTGTAGACCTCCTTGTCGTTGCCGCTGACGGGGTGGGCCAGGTATCGGAACTTGAGGTCGTTCTCCCGGCATAGGTCGAAGATGCTGGGGGCGCCGAGGGCGCCGGGCTCGTACAGGGGCTGCATGTCTTCGCAGGGGCGGAAGAACGGCAGGTAGCGCGGAGGGATCCAGGCGGGGTCGGTGTGGTATGCGCCACTGACCCACTTCGTGATGAGGTCGATGCCCTTGCGGGCGGGGAACATGACCTTGCGGGGCTTGACCAGGTTACCCATCGCACCCATCTTCTTGACCCAGGCAAACGGACTGGCCGGGGGGTCGAACTTGAAGGCACTGAAATTGCCTGACGTGTCGGGGAAACGACCACTGAACAGGACGGTGCGCTGGGCGAATCCGGGAGGACTGTTGAACGTGCTCTGGATGGAGCCCTGTGCCAATCCGTGTACGAAGGGCATGCTATCAGGGCGGACGTAGTCGGATCGGCCGGCATCGACGATGATGAAAACGGTGGTCTTTGTCATGTTCTGGACTCCTGGGGGATTGAGGCTGGGTGCGCGAGGCCGCGCAGGTATTGGACGAGGAATGCAAGATCGAAGAAGGGGCTCACGGCGACGCCTGCCAGCATGTGGCTGCGGGCCATGGCGTGACGGCGACGCCAGGCACGCCGCAGCGCAGGGATCCACAGCAGCGGCGGGATCAGGAATGCGACGCGGAGGTCGACGAAGGTTGCCGCGGTGCAGGCTGCCAGTGCGGTGCCCCACAACAAGAGGTCGCGGGATGCGCCGAGTTCACTTCTGTGGGCGCCCCAGGCGTAACCTTCCCGGATGTTCTTTCTCCACTCTTCCTTGGCGCTGGTGACGTCGTGATGATACACCAGCATGCGAGGATCGTAGACGGCTGTGTTGCCGGCGCCGGCAGCGCGTCGAGCCAAGAGCAGGTCTTCGGCGGCGTTGGCGTCGTCGGCGAAGGGGAATGCTTCGAGGAGGTCTTTCCGGTATGCTGCGGCGACGTTGGATGCGAAGGGCAGCGCATTGTGGGCAGGGCCTTCGGGGAACTGGTAGCGCAGGCCCCGGGCAGCTGCACTGGGGGTCCAGCGGCGGGGGGCGTGGAGTTGGCGACCGAACACCATGTCGTATTCGATGAGCCCCGCCAGGGCGCGATCCACCCAGTCGGGGTCCGGCTCGGCGTCTGCACTCAGGTAAGCGACGTAATCGGAGCGTGCGAGTTGGACTCCGAGGTTGCGGGCGGCGCCGATGGGGGCCAGGTACGGGACCGCTTCCAAGTGGAGGGGCACAGGGAAATCCGCCTCGAGTTCTGTGACGATCTCCTGG
Source organism: Thermoplasmatota archaeon (assembly GCA_041566495.1). Taxonomy (GTDB): domain Archaea; phylum Thermoplasmatota; class E2; order JACPAO01; family JAHFTW01; genus JBFGSX01. The sequence continues at coordinate 7,979 of JBFGSX010000028.1, read as the reverse complement.
GTACGGTCTTGGCTGTTGGCGTCCACCACGATCACTTCGAAATTCGTGGCGTGCTGGGCCGCCAGGGCCGCCAAGCAACCCCGGATGTTCGCTTCCTCGTTGAGGGTAAGGATGACGACGGAGAGGGCGGGTAGCATCAGGCACCACCTGCCACGGCACGCAAGCGGAAGGCCGCATAGACGCCAAAGGGTGCATTGGTGCAGAGCCATGCGACTGCGACTCCCAGCAGGCCCCAGGCCGCGGTCATCGTGGGTGCGAGGACCAGGAGCAGCGTGATCATGGCGGCGGGGAACAACAGCAGAGGAACGGGGCGCTCCCGGGCGCGGAGCACCGCAAGGTAGAGGAACGAGGGTGCGACGAACAGCGCAGCGCCGGCGAGGACAGCCAACGCGGAGGCGGCTTCCTGTGCGTAGGCGGCGCCGAAGATGCGCAGCACCGGGTACGCCAAGGCGGCGCAGAGGATGCTGGCAGGGATGATGATGACTACGGCTTGTCGGACGGCGCGGCGGACGGCCACGGCGTGGTCTTGTTGTCGGGCCATGTCTGCCAGGGCGGCACGGCCGATGGCGGCCGACGCAAGGGTCAGCATGGTGGCGATGGCCCAAGCGATGCCGAAGTAACCCGCCGCGGTGGCGCCAGCGATCACCAGTACGAGGGGCACCAGTACGAGGCCGGGGAGGAACTCCGCGGCGCTGCCAGCGATATTGCGGCGGGCAGAACGGAGCAACTCCCGGGGTGGCAACGGGTGGCCTTGCCGGGTTTCAGGTTGGCGGGCCATGGCGAGACCGAGGATGGCTGCCAGCACCAGGGCGAGCATCCAAGCGACGGGGACCGCCAAGGGGATGGCCAGTGCGACGACGGGGAGAGGTAGGGCCAGGCGGGCTCCAGAGAAAGCGAGGTTGCGATTGAAGGTGGCCTTGGCCCGGCCTTCGGCCAGGAACCAAGCATCCTGCAGGGCGATGGTGCTCATCAGCGCGGCGATGGCCGCGACGAGGGGCCAACCACCGGGCACGAGGGGCGGGATGGGGGCCCCAAGATCGCCGGCGAAGCGCAACACCAGGCAAAGGACGGCCACCGCGGCCAGAGAGACGCCCGTGGCGAAGTACATGAGTCGGCGGCCTTCACGACCATCCGTGGTGGGGACCCCACGCAATAGAGCCGTGTCGAGACCGCCACGGGCCAGCAGGGCGATGGTGGCGCCCAGGGAGACGATGGCGTAGCCGACGCCGATGTCTGCAGCTGGCAGTTCGGCCACCCGCACCAGCAAGAACCAGAACCCTAGGCCTGTGGCGGCGCCCAGGGCGGTGTTCAGGAGCAAGAAACCGACTGTGCGGTGTTGGCTCCAGACCCGTTGGGCGTTGGCGAGTTGCCTACGGCTGTATGATGTGGCGTTCACGGTTCGACCTCCAATGCTCAGTTCGAGACCCAGGGCAGTGCGTCGTCCTCGGTCTTGACGGGGACCTTGTCTGGGGTCGGCGTGGGCGTCGCCTCGAGGGGCTTGGCGGGGCCATGGGCGGCGGCGCGTAGGCTCGCTTCGATGACTTCCCGTACGCCGTGGGGATCGGCCAGGGCATAGACGATGCCGTGGGGCGTCTCGCGGCGGATGATGTCGCCGGCGTCTTCCATGCGATTGAGGTAGTACCCCAGCGTGCTGTCCGCGCATCCGAGGGCGCGACGGATCTCCGTGCGGGTGCATTCTTGGCGCAGCAGGGTGCGGGCCAGGCGATGGGCAAGAGGCCGGGCGAAGCGCACCATGCGCAGCCGTAGGCGGCGGTCGTGGTCCGTCGCGATGAAGAAGCGGTGGAATCCACCATCACTCACTTCCACGACGGTGCCATTGCGCTGCAATTGGTCGATGTGGTGGCGCAGCTGTCCGGTGGATTGCAGGTTCGCGGCGCGCTCCAGGGCTCGGAAGTGGATGCCGGGTTGGGCATGGATGATCCGGCACAGGTGTTCGCCGACGGGGCTGCGGGACGGGCTCATAGGGCACGCCTCCGGATCAGGAGGGCCGCGCCGAGGAGGCCGACGCCAAGGATGGGCAGGCCCACGGTGGGGATGCCCCGGCCGCCGGAGCCACCAGAGGTGGAGGCAACGACGCCGCTTTCCTTGTTGACTCCGACGAGGGCGAAGGAGTACAGGATCAGATCATTGCCCCGGGCATCTGTGATGGGCTCGTAGCCCCGGTCAAAGGGCATGGCAAGGGTCTCGACGCGGAAGGCGCCGCGGTCAGAGGAGCCGATCATGTACTTCACCTCGATCGGGCTGCCGAGGGGGATGTCGACCACGTGGACCCAGACGTTGATCTCGTTGGGCATCTCTTGGTCGATGCTCGTGATGTAGACGTTGCCGAACGGCGACTTGACACTGGTCAAGGACAAGGAGATGGGGCTGCCGCCGCTGCCTTCGGGGACATGGCGGATAGAGATCAGCACCCAGCGAGCGCCGGCTTGCTCGTACGTCTGGTCGACGACCAAGGTGGCGGTCACGGGGACCGCTTCACCGCGGATATCGGCTTGGTTTTCCATCTTGATCGTGCCGAATTGGTTGCACTGCATATTGTAGCCGGCTTCCTTGCATTCGTCGTCGAGATCGCTGCTCAGACTGGTCTGTGCCGTCGCTGCCGAAGCCATCATCATGGCTGTCAATAGGAACATGATCAAGGACACCGAAAGGCGGCGTCCAAAGCTGTGGTCCGCACGGGGGCGGGGGGAGGCAACGAGGGTCATCGAATTCACCAAGACATCCTATGGGCAGCATCAACGTTAACGACTGAGCGACCCGAACATGTGAGGCCAACAGGAGAGAATCAGTGGAATTGGCGCCGATCTTTGGGCATTGGTGGATAGGGCTTTCATCACTTCTTCCCCTGCAGAGATGGTTCGCGACCACGTGCCTGTTGCTTGCTCGAGGCACGGCCTTAGGGCCATGCGCGGGGTGGCCCGAGCATGGCCTGCGCAAAGCGGTCGCTGGGTCAGAGATCGATGTGGGGGTGGCAACGCGGCACGTTCAGGCGTGCTTGGCGCCCTGGGCGGGGCGGGCGTCGCAGTCGTCAAAGAAACCGCCAATCAATATTCTCTCTCCGCGGCGTAGGAGTTCCGATGCGGCACCGGCACTCATGCCCATGCGCTGGGCGACCTCGTGGAGGTTGGCGCGGCGGGGGACTTCATAGTAGCCAAGGGCCACGGCCAGGGAGAGTGCTTCGTGCTGGCGACGGGTCAATGCCTCATCGGCATGGGGCTGGATGGTCTCCCGCATGGCCAATTTGGGGGAGGCTTGCTCGGCCAAGGCGACGAGGCGCTCGGTGCGCGCCGGGGCGCCTGCCACAAAGACGGTGGCGGTGCCGGCGGGGGTGAACTCAAGCCGCTTCACGACCAGGCCATCCAGGAGACGGCTGAGGTCTTCGAACGGTTCTTCGAAACGGATCCAAATAGAGGTTGGGGCCAGGCCTTGCTCGATGTACATCTGGGCCGGGGCGAACGTAGAGATCCAGCGCCCCACGTGGGCGGCGCGACCAGGCGGTGTTTGCGCAAGGATGCTCCAGTGGGCTGCGGTGCGCACGGCCCAGCCAGTGATGGCGCACGGCGGGGGTTCAAGGCCGAGCACGCTGCATGGGACGTCGATGCGATAGACTTCGCCTTCGGTGTCGCGGCGGCGAGGTGCCGGGACGCTCGGATCCGCCTCGGTCTGAGGCGAAGGCGCGGGCGCGCCAGCGGTCTTTGCATCATCGACCATGGGAATCAAGCAAGCTAACGTCTGTGGAACGTCCTATTATGGGCACGGGTGCGGCCCCGCTTGGGGGAGGGCCGCCCCATGCCCCGGGCCGCATGGCCAGCCTGTCCAGAAACGGACGGGTGGCGTAGCCTGGAACTGGCAGCGTCCAGAGGGACGCACTGGTCCTGGGCGCCTGGGCGGGGCGTGCAAGGGGGCCTGCGGGTGGAAGGCCTATGGTCCGGAGGGCCCGGGCCCCCACAATAACCGTCATCTATGACGCCTAGGTCAGACACCACGGGGGCCATGCCTCCAGGAAACCCATGACGGATCTCCTGTCCTCTACCTTGCCGCCGATCCCGCGCCCGAGCGGGTCCGTTCGCCCCTGGTCGAACGCAGACCTGGATGCCGAAGCGCAGCGATTGCGCGACCGCATCGGCCAGCCGGATCGCTGGGACCTCGAGGCGTGCCGCCTCATCGCACCCATGACGCTGGAGATCAACGCCCTGAAGGCCGAACAGGACGTCTTCATCCTGGCACATTCCTACCAGACCCCCGACATCATCTATGGTGTCGCGGATGCCGTGGGTGACTCGTACGGTCTGGCCAAGGTGGCCAAGGAGCGGGACGAATCCACCATCCTGTTCAGCAGCGTCCGGTTCATGGCGGAGACCGCCAAGATCGTCAACCCGTCCAAGCGGGTCCTCCACCCGACCCCGGAAGCGGGCTGCAGCCTGGCCGACGGCATCACCCCGGCAGACGTGCGCAAGCTCAAGGAACAACACCCTGGCGTCCCCGTGGCCTGCTACGTCAACACCACCGCCGCCGTCAAGGCCGAATGCGACGTGAGTGTGACAAGCAGCAATTACATGCAGGTCTGCCGCGCCTTGCCCGGCGATGAACTCATCTTCGTTCCCGACGCCTTCATGGGTGTGCACTTGCAGAAGGCACTGGCCGGCGAGAAGACCGTCCACATCTTCGACGCTGTCTGCGAAGTGCACGAGCGCTTCGACGCCGGCAGCATCCGGGCCTGGAAGGACTCCGCCGCCCGGGAAGGCAAGGACCTCACGGTCATGGTGCACCCTGAATGCGCCAGCAGCGTCCTGGATGAAGCGGACTTCATCGGCTCCACCGAGAAGATGATGGACTACGCCCGAGAATTGGAAGCCAAAGGCAAGGTCGACATCATGACCATCACCGAATGCGGTACCAGTGACCGCATCCGTGCCGAGATGCCCAAGCTCAATGTGATGGGTGCCTGCGTGTTGTGCCCCCACATGAAGAAGACCGATTTGGCGCACATCCTGCAAGCCTTGCAGGCGCCGACGCCGGAGCAGATCATCGAGATCCCTGAGGACGTCTTGGTCGGTGCTCAAGCCAACTTGGACATGATGTTCACGTTGACCGAGTGAAGGTCCCCCACGCGACAGTGATGACCCACCCGGACAACGCCACGGCATAGGTTCGTTCGGCCACCCCGTGGTACACTCCCGCCAGGTCTGCTGCCAGCAGCACCAGTGCACAGGCGACCGTTGCCGTTGTTGCGCCATGGATGGCGAGTTGGGCGTGCTGCCAGCGAGCTTGCCGGTGGACGTCCACCGAGAACAGGATCGTGCCCACGGTGAACGCGACGAACGCCGCGAAACCCGATGCGTAGTGCAACTGGGATGTCGGGGTGGACCAGTCGCACCCGGGGGTGCATGGCAACCATGTTGCTGCGATGAAATGCAGCACGAAGAATGCGCTCAGCAGCGTCAGCGCTGCGGCCAACAAGGTGCTCATGTGGTTCTCCCGGCCGAGGGCGAGGAGGAACGTCAAGCTCAGGGCAGAGGCGACGCCTCCGCCCACCACGTAGAGGCCCGCGTAGGCCTCCCCTGGAACGCCGAGGGTGCTGATGTAGCTGTGGATCATGTCGTGGCCGGGGGTCAAGATGCCCAAGCCGAAGATGGTCAGCAGACTGACGCTTGCGCCGAGGGTGCCTGCGATCCGGGTGGCCAGCCGCAGCTCCATGTCACCAGGGGCGGGTCGTGACCCGGCCACCGGGTCGCAGTGCGCCGGTCTTGGGGTCGCCCACGACGATGATGTCTCCGTCGGCGTCGATGTCTCCGACGGTGCAGGAACCCAGCAGGAGGACGTCGCCGCCGGCTCGGATGCTACCAGTGGAGGCGCCTTGTTGGACGACGATGCTACCGTCGCAGTACAGAGGACCGGTCTTGCACCGGGCGCCGACCACGAGTTCGTGGCCAGCCACGACCTGTTCGGCCGTGGCGCCTGCACCCAGGACCACGGCGCCCATGTGGCGCAGAGGGCCCTGTACGATGGCCGTGATGCCGATGTGGAGGACGCCTTCGTTGCCTTTCAGGGGCGGGATGGTGGCTCCGCGGGGCACCAAGAAACCGATGCTGGTCTTGTGGATGCCGTCAGCGATCCACATCAGCGGCGGCGCAGGACGAGGGCGACGGCGACGAGGCCGATGAGCAGGCTGACACCGACGCCGGGGCTTTCCTTGCCGTTGGCTTCACCGCTGGGGGCCGGAGCGCCGTTCTGGATGGTCCAGGTGACGGTCTCTTCTCCTTGGGGCTCGCAGGGGTCGATCTCGCCGCCCAGCAGGCAGTGGCTGTAGTGGGAGAATGTGATGGTGGCGTTGTCCCAGGCACCGGTGGGGGGCGTCCAGGTGATGGGCAGGACGCGGCTGCGCTCTTCGTTCTGGGTGAAGAAGAAGCGCTGGTGACTGAGGCCGTTGACGCTGCCATTGGCGGACGAGGAGACCGGGAAGAACATGACCATGGTGTCACTGTTGGCAGGGACGTCGATGGTCAGGTTGAACTGGAGTTTCTCGCCACCCATGAAGGTGTACGGGAAGTCGATGTCGGTGCTGAAGCTGTGGCCGGGGTCGTAGGCCACCCAGACGTTGCCAGTGCGGTCGTAGGTGATGTTGGTGTCACCGCGGACTGCGTAGATCTTGATGGGCTGGGGGACCAGGCCGAAGGCGTCCTGGCTGGGGTTCAGGGTCACATCGGCGGTGCCGCTGACGCTGTTGCCTGGCACGCAACCGGCGCCGGCGGTGAGGGTGATGTCAGGCGAAGAGGCTTGCAGGTCGGCACGGGCATTGCTGCTGATGCTGTACGTGAGGCTCTGGGCGCCGGCCATGATGAATTCGTCGCAGCTGACCGTGACGGTCACCGGGATCGAGGCGGTACCACCGGGCATGATCTCGAGGTCTCCGTCTTGGGCCCCGAGGGTCACGGTGGCGGAGGCGGTCGGAAGGGCCACCAACAGGAGGCCAGCCAGGAGGACAATACGCTTCATCGACTCAACCACGAGGGCCCTTCTATATGGGGTTTCTCCAAGTGGCCTTGGCCGGTCTGGCTTGCCTGCAAGCAATCTCATCGTTGCTTCAGCGCACCCGGTGGCCTTGAAGCCGCTGGTCGCTTCAGCATAGGGTTCAGGCGCCGATCTGGATGGGGCTGACGATACGACGCAGCAAGGCGATGGCGGAGAGGGATGCCAGGTGGCTGGTGCGGGGGTTGTGCGGGCTGGGGAGGTTCTCCACTTCGATGCGGGCACGGCCGAAGGCGCCCTCGATGATGACCTTGTGACTGTTGAGGGTCGCCAAGGGGTCCACCGCCACTTGCACCCAGGTGTTGTCGAAGCCCAGACCCGCCATGGAGAGGGTGGCGGCGACGTTGACGTTCTTGGGGAACGCTTTGACAGCGTCTCGGGCGCTGCCGTTGAACAACAGCGTCCACTTGTCCACTTCTCGGTCGAGGCCGGCGTTGGGCTTGGTGGTGACCAGGGTCACGGACTTCAGTTCGGATTCTGCTGCTCCTCGCAGGCCATCGATGCCCATGACGGCGCCACTGGGGATGTACAGGCGCCCTCCGTGGGCCCGGGCCAATGCCACCAGTTCGTTGCGCAGTTCGTCATCGGCCAGCGCGCCGACGGTGAGGAGCATGGCCGAGCCACCTTTGCCTAGGATGTCCTTGACGGCGGTCTGAACGACGCCCTTGTTGGCGCATTCGACCAATAGCTCCACGCGGGCGACCAAGTCTGCGGCATCCTTGGCCACATGGGCCTTGCTGAGGTGACTGAGGCTCTCGACCGCGTCCGGATCCACGTCATGGAGCCAGATCTCGGCGATGTCCTCCATGTCCTCAGCGGCGTGGGCCATCTCGGAGCCGATCGCACCGCAACCGACGATACCGATACGCATGGGTCTGCCACCCGGGGTGCTGGCTTGGTCCTATCGGCGGCGTGCCAGGAACGCCAAT
>JBFGSX010000027.1:0-11111 GCA_041566495.1 Thermoplasmatota archaeon | reverse complement strand
TGTTGAGCATCGAGGAACTCGAAGAACGCATCGAGGAACTCGAGACCACCACCCTTCAGAGCCGCACCGAAGTGGACCGTTACCAGACGGAACTGCGCCAGGAGCAAGAGCGCCTGCGCAAACTCTGGGACGCCTACAAGGCTCAAGAGGACGAGATCGAGCGCCTGAAGCGCGACTACCCGCTGATGGAAGAGAAGCTGTTCGAGCGCGAACGCACCATCGAGCAGTTCAAGCGCGACATGGCCAAACTCGAGCAACTCCAAGGCTACAAAGAGGACTACGACGCCCTCTCCAAGGAACACATCGTCCTCGAAGACGAGATGTCCCGCATGGAAGACGAACTCGCCCGTGCTCAGGGTCGCATCGAAGAACTCGAAGACAACGTCGTCGCTCTGCAAGAAGTCGAGCGCGATGCTGGCCGCGTCAAGGAACTCGAACGCTCCCTCGATGAGGAACGCGAGCGCCTGGCCAAGCTCTACAAGGTCTACGAGGACCTCGAATCCGAGAAGCAGGAACTCGCCGTCCGCAATGACGAGTGGGAAGACTGGTTCCGTGCCCTGCAACCCCACATGAAGGGCGCCTGCCGCACCTTCGAAGACGCCCCGCTCTAAGCCGGCGTCCGTTTCTTTTCCTCTCTTCCCCTTTCGTTTTGTTTGCGCCTCAGGGCGCTGTTGAACTGGCTGACGCTGGGCGCTATGTCGGATCAGCCGCGCTTGGCGTCTTGACGGGCCAGGACCTTGCGGCGCAAAGGCGGCATGGCCAAGCTCAATTGGTGCCCGATGACGCTGCGGCGGCGGGTGCTACCACCGCCGGGTTCACAGACACCGTCCCGGATGCGGCTAACCAAAGCGCCTGCATCGTTGGGCATTTCGTCGAAGACCGTGTAGGCGTTGCCGATGTCCCGGATCCAATGGGCGTCGCTGCCGCCGATGGCCGCCAGGCCCAGTTGGTGGATGCTGCGCATGGTGTTGTCATGGACCAGGTGCCGTTCCCGGGCATTGATGCCTTCCGCGGCATGGATGTGCCCGGCGGCTGCGGCTTCTGCCATGGCCCGGGGCCCGATGCCGGACATGAACCGCAAGGGGTGGGATGGCACGGCGATGCCGCCGTGTTGCTGGATGAACGCGGCGGTCTCTGCCAGCCCGATGCCCTTCGGGATGGCGTGGTCGCAGCCAATAGCCAGGATATGGCCCTCTGCTGCGGTCACTTCGATGCCGGGGATGATGAGGAGGCCCGTGGCCTCGGCGGCTTCACGGATCTCTTCGTGGCCGGTGACGGTGTCATGGTCGGTGAGGCAGAACCCGTGCAGACCCGCCCCGTTGGCTGCCTGGGCCAGGTCCATGACGCTGCCACGGGCGTCCTTGCTGTGGGCGCTATGGACGTGCAGGTCGAAGCGGTAGCTCATCGGATCTTGGCTCCGGCGGGGACCTCGCGTTGCGGGTTGAGGACCGTGACGACGCCGTCGTGGTCGGCGGCGAGGATCATGCCTTGGCTTTCGACGCCCCGGAGCTTGACGGGGGCGAGGTTGGCGACGAAGGCGACGGTCTGGCCTTGTAGTTCGGAGACATCGTAGTAGGCTTTGAGGCCGGCCACGACCTGGCGTTCGCCGAGTTCACCGACATCCAGCTTCAGGACGTAGAGCTTGTCTGCGTCCGGGTGGGGCTCGACTGTCTTGATGGTGGCGATACGCAGTTGGATCTTGGCAAAGTCGTCGAAGGCGACGAGGCCGTCCCCCGCGGGTTCCTTTGCTGGCTTGGCCTTCTTCTCCTTTTTCGCCTTGGCGGGGGCTTGGGGCTCTTCGGTCTTGGCGCCGGGGATGTCCTTGGGATCCAGTTTGCGAAACAGTGCAGTGGGCATGGCCAGCTCGTGGCCTTCCTTGAGAGGGGCGCTGGCTTGGCTCCAAGCGGCGTCGTGCACGCTGCCTTCCTCACCGAGCATGTTCCAGATCTTGTCCGCGGCGTCGGGCGTGTAGGGGGCCATGAAGACGGCGAGGGCCTTCAGGATGCGCAGGAGACTGTGGAGGGCGGCTTGGCCGGCTTCGGGGTCCTGCTTCAGGAGCTTCCAGGGGGCCGCTTCTTGCATGGTCTGGTTGCCCCAGCCTGCGAACTCCAAGAGGCGGCGGACCGCCTTCTTGAGCTCCACCTTGTCCAAGTGGGCGGCCATGTCGCGGCCGCAGGCCTCGATCTCGGCGATGACGTCCTTCTCGAGGTCCGTCTGCACGGAGTGGGGGATGTGGCCGACGTTCTTCTGGGTGAAGCTGAGGATGCGGTGCACCAGGTTGCCGATGGCGCCGACCAATTCGTCATTGGTCTTACTGAGGAAGTCTTCCCAGGTCCAGTCGCTGTCCCTCTGTTCGGGCATGTTGACGGCGAGGTAGTAACGCACCGCGTCGGCCTGGAAACGGTCCAGGACGTCGTGGACGCCAATGGTGACGCCGCGGCTCTTGCTGAACTGCTCGCCACTGAGGTTGAGGAATTCGTTGGCGGGGACGTCGTAGGGCAGGACCAGCGTCGGGCGGCCCTGTTTGGTGAGCCATTCGTTGTAGGCGATGAGGATCCCGGGCCAGATGATGGTGTGGAACGGGATGTTGTCCTTGCCGAGGAAGTAGTAGCTGCGAGAGGTCTGATCGAGCCAGAACTTGTTGTAGCCCGTTTCGTCGTTGGCCGCTGCGGCGCCTGCGACGCCGGTCTGTAGGTTGGCGGCGCCGTCGGGCAAGCCGGACCAGTCATGGTTGGCACTGCGCTGGGCCCATTCGACGGCGGCCGAGTAGTATCCGCAGACCGCTTCGAACCAGACATAGATGCGCTTCTGGGCAAGTTCCTCTGCGCTGGCCACGCTGGATGGGATCTCGATGCCCCAGGTCAAGTCGCGGGTGATGGCGCGGTCCTGGAGGCCTTCCTTGAGCCAGTTCTTGGTGAAGTTGACCGTGTTGGCACGCCAGTGGCCGGCATTCTCGGCGACGTAGCGTTCCAGTTTCGGTTGCAGTTTGCTCAATAGGAAGAACCAGTGATCCGTGTCCCGGAACTCGATGGGGTTCTCTGGGTTCAGTTTGCTGCGGGGGTCTTTCAGTTCCTGCGGGTCGAGGGTCTTGCCGCAGTGGTCGCATTGGTCCCCTCGGGCGCCTTCCTTGTCACAGTGAGGGCAGGTGCCTTCCACGTATCGGTCGGGGAGGAAGCGTCCTGCGACGGAATCGAACGGGGCTTGTTGGGTGCGCTTCTCGATGTAACCCATCTCCAAGCATGCCAGGAAGATCTCCTGGACGATGCGCTGGTGGTTCTCCGTGGTGGTGCGGGTGAACAGGTCGAAGCCGATGCCGAGGCGGCGCAGGGCCGCGGTGTGGTCTTGGTTGAACTCCTCGACGACGGCGCCGGGGGTGCGGTTTTCAGCGTCCGCCTTGAGCATGATGGGGGTGCCGTGGCAGTCGCTGCCGGAGACCATGAGGACCTCTTGGCCAGCCATGCGCTGGTAGCGCCTGAAGATGTCTGGGGGCAGGAGGCTGCCGGCGACGTGGCCGAGGTGCAGTCCGCCGTTGGCATAGGGCCATGCGACGCCGATGAGGGTGGGCACATTGGCGCCAGCGAGGGACGTGTCTTAAGCGGCCCGCCGCCGCAGCGCTCGGCTGTGGGTTCATGAGGGGGACCGGAGTGCCGGCATCGTGGACTCGTTCCTGATGCACCGAGTGGATGCTGCTCGCCAAATGATGAGCAATCCCCGTAAGGGAGCGGAGGCCAGTGGACGCTTGTTCTTGGCCAAACGCTGCCATGAGGCCGCCAAGGCGGGCAAGGACGTATTGGGGCAACTGGATGCGCTTGTGGCCGAAGTGAAGGACTCCTTGTCAGAGGGGAGCCACGAGGGCATCGACCTGGAAGCGGAGCACATCCGGCGTCATCTCCAAAGCGCCTAAGGCCACGTCGTCGCTGGGGTCGTTGTGGCGGTCACCCTCACTGGATACGGCGGCGTCGGCGAGATCGGCGGCAACGCGTTCCTCCTCGATGATGGCGCGAGCCGCATCTTCCTGGACTTCGGGCGGCGCTTCGGCAACGACCCGAAGCATGACATGGATCCCAGCCGGGATACGACTCATATGCGTCCGGGTTGGGGGGACTACTTCGATGAGTTCCTGCAACCCCGAGGTTACCGCATGGCCCACGACCTCGCCGCTTGCCAGGTCATCCCGGATGATCTGAGCTTGTACCGAGAAGACATCGGCGGCCTCGCTGGGGCGGCCAATGTGGATGGGGTCATCGTGAGCCACGCACATGCCGACCACGCGGGCCTGCTGGGGCTCTTGAAGCCGTCCGTGCCCATCTTGATGAGTCCTGAGAGCCACGCCACGTTGGGCAGCCTGCAAGACACGGGCTTGAGTGGGGTGCAAACGGAGACGACCCGTTTCCGAGCCAAGGGCTACGGCTTCAAGGACAAGGGGGGTATCTCTGTGCGCCCCAAGCGAGAATACGTGGAGCGACCCTTCATGGACGCCACCAAGACCGACATCGGTGCCTGGGACATCACCCAATTCACGGTGGACCACAGCATCCACGGCGCTCGGGCCACGCTGCTGGCCGGCCCTCACGTCAGCCTCGTCTACACCGGGGACTTCCGCATGCATGGCCGCGAAGCCGATGCCACGGCCAAGTTCATCGAACGCGCCGGTGGCGTGGACGTGCTGATCGCTGAGGGCACCAACGTGCACCAAGGCCACAAGCACGAAGGCAACGACAACGAGCAACAGGTGGAGGCGGAGATCGAGGACCTGATCGCCAAAGACGATGCGTTCGTCGCGATTGCATTCCCACCCCGTGACCTGGACCGCTTCGTCAGCATCTGGCACGTCGCCAAACGCATCGGCCGCCGCCTCGTCATCGGCACCAAGCAAGCCCACTTGTTGGAATCCCTGCGCGCCGCCGGCCGGAACGATCTGCCCGACCCGTTCTCAGAGCCCCACATCGCCGTCCACCTGCGCAACCGAGGCCGCGGCACCATCGCCGGGGACGAAGGCCACTTAATGGTCTACGACGACGGTGGCCGCGCTGAGCGGGTCGATGTGGGCCCCGAAGAATGGAGCCGCATCGTCAGCAGTGAATACGCCGCCTGGGAGAAGCCCTACTTGGAGCGGGACAACACGGTCACCAGCGCTGAGATCGGCCGCGACCCTAGCAGCTACCTCTTCAGCATCAGTTACTGGACCATCACCGACCTGTTGGACATCTTCCCAGATGCACCCCAGACCAAGCCGGGAGGTCTGTACATCCATTCGATGACCCAGCCGTTCAACGATGAGATGGAGATCAGTGACCGCAAATTGCGTCGCTGGCTCGACCTCTTCGGATTGCGGCGTGCAGACACCCATGTCAGTGGTCACCTCGACGAAGAGATGCTGCACTGGGTCATCGACGAGATCGGAGCCAAGAAACTGGTCCCCGTGCACAGTCTCCACCCGAGCGTGACCGCTGATCGGTACGAGGCACGCACGGGGCAACAAGCGCTGCTTCCCCAGTTCGGGAAAGCGCTGGACCTCCTCTAGGCCATCTTGGAGCAGGACGCGCATTGCGTCCAGCCAAGGGCCTTGGCCTGCTCGACGTCGAACGGGCTGGGGCGCTTGACCTTGCGGCCCTTGCTGGGGGCGCGCTGCAAGCGGGCGCAGTCAAGGTGCAAGTGGTAGACTTGGCTGCCACCGACGCGGTAGACGACCGGGAGTCCTTCTTCAGGTACCCCGAACATCAAGCCGTCGCCTCCGCTTCTTTGAGGGCTTCATGCTGCTCTTCGAGCCAGCGCTCAGCATCGATGGCTGCAGCGCAGCCGTGACCGGCAGCAGTGATGGCCTGCTTGTAGCGGGTGTCCGCCACATCGCCCGCCACGAATACGCCGTCCACGTTGGTGTACGTGCGTCCGTGCTGGGGGTCGACGTAGCCAGCGGCGTCGAGGGTGATCTTGCCGTTGAAGAGAGCCGTGTTGGGGGTGTGGCCGATGGCGGCGAAGTAGCCGCTGCAGTCTAGCGTGAAGATCTCGCCACCACTGGCGGCGGGGTCGTCCATGTCGACGATGTTGTCTGTGGGCGCGCCGTCGGGGTGACGGGCGATGCGGACGCCTTCCACGTGGTTCTCGCCCAGGACCTCGATGAGTTCACTGTTCCAGAGCACCTCGATCTTGGGGTGCTCAAGGACGCGGTGCTGCATGATCTTGCTGGCACGGAACTCGTCCCGGCGGTGGATGATGGTGACCTTGCTGGCGAACTTGGTCAGGAAGAGGGATTCTTCCATCGCGGTGTCGCCGCCACCGACGACGACGACCTCTTTGTCCTTGAAGAAGAAGCCATCACATGTGGCGCAGGCACTGATGCCTTTGCCCATGAGGCGGGTCTCGGATTCGAGTCCGAGCCACTTGGCACTGCTGCCGGTGGCGATGATGAGGGCGCGGCCCTGGTAGGCGTTGCCGTAGGTCTTGACGGTGAAGGGTCGGTTGTCGAGGTCGACTTCCGTGGCGTCCTCTTCGACGAAGGTGGCGCCGAACTTCTCGGCCTGCTTGCGCAGTTGGTCCATCATTTCGGGGCCGGTGATGCCCTCGGGGTATCCGGGGAAGTTCTCCACTTCACTGGTCAGCATGAGTTGTCCGCCGGCTTCGAAGCCCGCCACGACGAGGGTCTTCAGGTCAGCGCGGGCATTGTACAGGGCGGCAGTGCATCCGGCAGGGCCACTGCCGATGATGATCGTGTCATACAGGGGGCCCCCGGACGGTTCTTGCTGTTCACTCACAGGTGGGCCACAACTGGTCCAGTTCTTACCGGTTGGGGTAGGCGCTAGGTGTACGCGAGGCGTGCTGCGCGGGCCTGAAGGAGGCCATATCCGGCGCCATCGTCGTGCGGACGGTCCTGTCCTTCGATGATCTTGGCCGAATTCTTGAGGACGCTCTTGACCTGCTGCACGTCGCTGCGGTCACGGAGGGCCGGCTGGCCTTGGAGCAGGATGGCGACGGCGCTGGTGACGAACGGGGTCGCTTGACTGGTGCCGCTTGCACGCACGTAGCTGTCGGAGGTCCAGGCACTTAGGATGTCGGTGCCCGGGGCGACGACCTCGGGCTTCTGGTTGGGCGCGCAGCGACCACTGGAGGGCACCAGGACGCTGCCTTCGTTGCACTCATTGGCAGAGCTGTCCCCGTGGTTGCTGAACGAAGCGACCCGGAGGTCTTTGTTGACGGCGCCCACTGCGATGACGCCGGAGATGACGGCGGGGAATGCTACGTCGCCGGCGTTGGGGCCGTCGTTGCCTGCGGAGGCGATGACGACGATGCCTTGGTTGATGGCGGCGTTGATCTCCCGGGTGATGTCATCTTGGAGAGGCCCCACTTCTCCAAGGGGACCCAGACCGCCTGCGCCGCCGAGGCTGAGGCTGATGATGTCCGCGCCTTGGGACACGGCCCAGCGAATGGCGTCGTCGATGCGGGATTCGAGGCAGCCGGCGTCGTCACTGCAGACGCGGGCCACGAGGAGTTGGATGTTAGGGCTGGCGCCGAGCAGGTCGACGCCGCCATTGGTGAGCTTGTCACCGAAGGTGGTGCCCCGCGCGCTCATGATGCCGATGACGTGGCTGCCGTGGCCGGAGTCGTCGTAGGCGTTGGCAACGCCGTCCTTGTTGTTGACGTAGTCCTTGAAGCCCAGCAGTTCACCATTGGAGGTGTCGCCATCGACGAGGTGGGACAGGGAGCCGTGGTCCACGTTGACGCCCGTGTCGAGCACAGCCACCGTGATGCCGTCGCCTCGCAGACCGTCCGCGTAGAGGGCGTCCAATTGCGTGGCATGGTAGGCCCATTCGCTCCGGGCCTCGGTGCCCAGGCAACCAGCGCTCATCGTGAGGATGAGCACCGCAGCCGCCAAGAGGGGTGTCACGCGCATGGACCTGAGGTCTTGCTGCGTCATGAAAAGAGTTGCCTCAGAGTCGGAGCATGAGCGCGACGTCAGCGACGACGGGCATGCGGTAGCGTTCGCCAAGAAGCACCTTGAAGATGCCGATGATGCCCATCAAGAGGTAGACGAACGTGGCGATCGCAATCACACTGAACAATGCCACACTGCCGGCGCCATCGACCAAGCCGGCCAGGGGCGTCATCAGCAGGATGACCATCAGGAAGAATACAGCGAACCATAGTAGGAACAGGACCATGCCTTGTCGGGCGTGGAACTGTACGAACAGGCTGTCCTTGCGGGCCTTCAATGGGATGAGCCAAAGAAGAGGCAAGTAGCTGAGGATGCCTAGAGCGCGTTCGCCACCACTGATGCGCATACTTAGAGTTCGATTTCCGGCCGACTTATAGGGTCATCGTAGCGACCCGCGCAGCGGAATCGGGGCCCTCAGACCATCTGGGTGGACGGTGTGGCGGGTTCCCAGACCTCGACGCGGTTGCCGTCGGGGTCGCGGATCCATAGGAATTCGCCGATCCCCGCGTGGGTCTCTTTGCCCTCAATGGTCTCCTTGCAGGTGCGCAGGAACTCCTCCATGTCGGAGACGCGCATGTTGACCATGACCGGCTGATCGCCGTAGTGCTCCTCGGGACCGTTGCGGGGCATCGTCGGGACGGGGCTGCGCGCGGGCATGATGCTGAACACGGTCCACGAGCGGGGGATGTGGGCCATGCCGAACGTGTGGGCGAAGCTGCCGTCGTGCTGTTCGAACTTGATGCCGAAGGTCTCGTGGTACCACGCGGCGAGGCGTTCGGGCTGTCCAGAGGTGAGGAACACGCCACCGATGCCGACTTCCATACCTGTTCCAGCCCACCAGTCCTTATGGCCAGTGGGGTTTGACATCGTCGTGCACGACCACGTGGCATACTCGGATCAGCAGGCCAAGGTCCTTGAGAGGCTCCGAGCCATCTGCCTGGCGTATCCCGAGGCCATCGAAGTGGAGCAGTTCGGGCACCCGTGGTTCAAGGCGGGCAAGCGGCCCTTTGTGGTCTTCGGCCATCAGCAAGCAGATCCGCAGATCGCGTTCGCGACCCCCAAGACCGACCAAGGGGCGCTGATCGAGATGGCTCCGGACCTGTTCTTTCCGACGCCATACATGCACCAGCACGGTTGGACCAGCATGCGGATGCCCGGCAAGCCTGATTGGAAGACCATCGAGGCGCTCGCCGAGACGGCTTACCGGAACGTCGCCTTGAAGCGGATGCTCAAGGCATTGGACGCAGACTGACCTGTCACGATTTGTGCTTGACTCGGATGGCGGCGGCCACTGCCGCACCACCTCCGGCACCGACGGCGATCCAGTAGGCGTCTCCCGTGGCGACCATGAGTGCAGCGCCGAAGCCAATGCCGATGGCCACGCCGATCGCAAGGGTGGTCCCCATAAAGGGGTCAACGGAGGGGTTGGAAAAAGGGATGAGGTTCTGGCCCGGGGCCTAGATGAGTTGGAACGGCTTGCCGGTCAGCTTCTCGAACGCTTCCTTGTAGCGGGCACTGGTCTGGGCGACCAGATCGTCAGGGAGGCGGGGGCCGGGGGCGGTCTTGTCCCAGTCGAGCGTCTCGAGGTAGTCGCGGACGATCTGCTTGTCGAAGCTCGGGGGGCTCTTGCCGACGACCCACTGGTCCGCGGGCCAGAAGCGGCTGCTGTCAGGGGTGAGCACTTCGTCCATCAGCACGATGGTGCCGTCTGCGCGGCGGCCGAACTCGAATTTGGTGTCGGCCAGGATGATGCCGCGCTCGGCGGCGTAGTCACGGGCCAACTTGTAGATCTTGAGGCTGGTGTCGCGGAGCCATTCGGCGGTCTCGCGGCCGACGATGTCGACGGTGACGTCGAAGCTGACGTTCTCGTCGTGGTCGCCGATGGCGGCCTTGGTGCTGGGAGTGTAGAGAGGTTCGGGGAACATCTCGGATTCCTGCATGCCTTCCGGGATGTCGATGCCGCAGATCTGGCCGCTCTTCTTGTAGTCCTTCCAGCCGCTGCCAGTGATGTAGCCGCGCACGATGCACTCGACCTCAAGGGGTTCGAGTTTCTCGACGAGGACCGCGTGGCCTTCGAGGATGTCCTTGTGGGCGTGCAGTTCTTCGGGCATGTCCTCGACGCGCTTGGCGACGATGTGGTGCTCGATGCCTTCCTTCTCGAGCAGTTCGAACCAGAAGTTGCTGATCTGGGTCAGGCAGGTGCCCTTGTCCGGGATGCCGGGTTCGAGGATGACGTCGAAGGCACTGATCCGGTCCGTGGCGACCATCAAGAGGTGGTCGTCGCCGACGTGGTAGACTTCGCGCACTTTGCCCCGGCGGAAGACGGGAAGGGGCAGGTCGGTCGAAGTGACGAGCGGAGTGAGTTGCTCCTGTGCACCAGGCATTGTGGGCCGCCAGCCGGCCGTGGTTCAAAAATGGGGCGGGAGGTCAGGCCGGTCAGTCTCGGTAGCGATGCCAGGCTGCAGCAACGACGCCGCTCAGGAATGCTGCTTGCAGGGCCACGCCGGCGATGCCGGTGATGACCCCTGCCCTCGCTTGGGCGCGGCCTTTGAGGACCCCGCCACTGCGTCGGATGTCCCGCAGGGCTCGGGCACCCAACGGAATGGCCGTGATGCCAGCGGCGAGGCCCAATCCGGGGACGACGGTGGTGATGCCCAGCACCATGCTGGCCACGGCCTTGCCTGAGAGGATCCGATCATCGGGGCCCACCAGGATGTGGCGCTCCTCCACTGGTCGCACGTCAGGGCCGGGGTAGTGGCAGACGCCGCATACGGGGTCTACGTCCCCCTCCTCGACGACGGTGACGTGGCACCGGGGGCAGACGAAATCGGTCATGCCTCGGCATGCTCGGCCGGCTACATGACCCTGGTGTGCTGAAACGGCGCGGTCTTTATTCTCCGAAGTGAATCTTCTCGCGGTCGAATCGGCCGGTGGATACAATGGGACACGAACAAGTCATGGACATCGTCACGCCCGACGGATCCGGATTCCTAGCAATCGGAGTCGGTTTCGTCGCTTACTTCCTCGTCAGTTTTCTCTGGTGGGGCCCCCTCATGGGAAAGAAATGGGCCGCCGAGATGGGCATGGAAATGGACGGGAACGGCGGCATGGCCAAATCCATGGTCCTCCAGGTCATCGCCTCCGCGTTGACCGTGTACATGCTCTGGATGATCATGACCGC
>JBFGSX010000026.1:0-11128 GCA_041566495.1 Thermoplasmatota archaeon | reverse complement strand
GTGGTGACCAGCAGTGCACTTGGTCCAGCTGGGGCGCCGAATGTGAAGTGGCCCAATGGGTCTTCGGCTGCTACCAAGACCTGCGAAGTGGACCCGCCTAGGGCCCCCTGCAGCCGGTACGTGGCGGGCCCGCTATGGCTGGCGCGGACCAAGGTCCCCTCTTGCCAGACGAAGCCGTTGCTGGCCAGGCTGGCTGGTCGCAATCGGACGTCGGGCCCGCAGGGAGGCGCTTGCAAGGGACCCGGGTCCGGAGCCGCCCCGTCCCGCTGCACTTCCACTTGCAGCGGCCAAGCCCCTTGCGCGAGGGCATCCTCAGGATGGCCTACCAACAAGGCAGCGGGTTCTCCACCCGCCAAGGGTCCCGTGGCCGAGGTGAAGCCCCCGCCGGAGGTCCAGGCACGGGCCAGTAACGCACCACCGTCACCCGCAACGTCGATGAGCGCCAAGTGGGCGCCCACGTTCTCGAAGCGGATCGTGGCCCCGTCCAGGACCATGCGTGCCTCCGCAAAACCATCTCCATACGCCGAGTCGGCCACCACGATGTCATGGTCGTACACCGCCTCACCCACCATCGCTCGCAGACGCAAGACCCCGGCGCCTGGGGGTGTCACCACCATGGGGTGGCTGCCCGCCTCGACATCGATGTCCATACTGTCCATCAAGAGGAATTCGTCCAACCACACCTCCACGCGGATCGGCGCATCTGCCGCAGGGGCGGCGTCCAGATGGTATGCGGCGAAGACCACATGGTCGGCCAAGACCGCATCGGGGGCATCCCAAGTCCAGGCGGCGCTGGCGCCCGGGACCAAAAGCAACCATGCAAGCCAGGCCAGGCGCACGACCCTTCACTCGCCGTCGTCCACTGTAAGGGTTTGCCTACTGCCCCTCACCAGGCCACACCGCCGACCAGACGGTCGCCTTGTTGGTGGGATCTCGTGCGCGACGGGCCACGCGCGCCGGTCCAGGTGGGCCACGGTGTTCACGGCGGCTGGAGGGGCCCCAGTAGGAGCCCCCAGGCACGTCCTGCGTGGCTGCGTACAGCGTCGGCAAGGCACCGTGGCCTCCCGACTGCAACAATGGGACATAGGGCAACATGAGGGCCTTGAGGTACCACGGCACGTCCTTGGCCAGCCGCGTCAACGTCACGCCAGGGTGGGCCGCCACAGAGATCACTTCAGAACCGGTGGCCTCCAGGTGCTCCTGCAACGTGAAACTGAAGATCAGGTCCCCCAGTTTGCTCTGGGCGTACGCCTTCCACGGATTGTACAACGCCTCGTCCGTGAACGTGGCAGGCTCGATGGCCCCATGGCGGTGAGCCAAGCTACTGATGGTCACCACCCGGTCCTTGATCCGGGGCAGCAAGGCATGGGTGAGTGCGGCATGGCCCACGACGTTGACGCCCCACTGGGATTCGATTCCCTGGGGCGTCCGGGCAAACGGCACCATCATGATGCCGGCATTGTTGATCAAGACGTCAATGGACTCGGGGGCCCGCTCGACGAAGGCCGCGACGCTCGACAGGTCGGCCAAGTCCAACAACTCCGCCCTTGCCCGGCCAGGAGCCTTCTGGTTGATCTTGGCTGCAGCCTCCTCGGCCGCACCCAAGCGGCGGCAAGCCAGGACAACGTCCGCGCCCTTCTTCGCCAGTTGCAGGGCGGCATGGTAGCCGATGCCACTGTTGGCGCCCGTGATGACGAAGGTCCTGCCGTGTTGGTCTGGCATGTCTGAAGTGCTCCAAGCCACGGCCAAGCATATGCGAGGGGCTACTTGGTCAAAACGTCCCGCGCCCCCGGTCCCAACACGGCCTCGTCGCAACGGGCTTGGGGGTCGCGCGCCGACGCAATGGCATGGACACATCGTGGTTGGCAGAGGATTGCTTCTACGTCGACAAGCGCCAGCAAGCATCACGTCTGCTCGGCTACTTCCGCGGAGACCGCAAAGAGATCCCCATCATCGAAGACAACGGACGCCCGTTCGCCATCGCCGATGCACGGGCCAGCATGCGCCGCGGTTTGCGCCACGAGATGAGCGTGGAGAAGCTCGCATGGCCAGTGCCGATCATCCGTGACGGCGACGACGATGCTTCCGTGCTACGCAGCTTCGCCACGTCAGGGGCATGGCAACTGCCGGCTTACCTGGGCCGGCCCCCTCGCAAGGCGGGCTACCTGGATGCCAACACGTTCCTGCAACATGCTTTCGAGAACGGACCCACCGCTGCCAGCGCCGCCCAAGGTCTGCCTCCTCTCTGGACCGACAGCACCGTCGAGGATGCCGTGCAAGCTTTCGCTGCCAGCGCCTTGCCCTACTTACCGGTCATCGATGAACACGTGCAAGGCATCGTGCGACGGGAAGCGGTCGTGCCGTACCTGGAAGCCGATGCCGCCGGCATGGGTCGAAAAGATGTCGTCGGGAACCGCTCTGAATTGCGGGACACCACCATCGACGCGTTGAGTGAAGAGATCGCGCCGGTCATCTCAGGGGAATCCGACTTCGCCGCCCTCAAGGACGCCCTGCAGGAATACCCTTGCTGGTTCGTTGACCATGAAGGCGTGCAAGCGGTCACCGCCGTCAGTGCCCTACAGTCGATTTTCGCAGTGACTGCCGGACAGATTCCAGGCCAAGGCCACTTCCGCCAAGTTCGGTCGGGGCCATAGTCCGGTTGCCCGAAGCGCAGCAAAAGTGGCAGCCTACGCCGCCCGAAGGGGTGGAATGGAAGAGGTCAGCAGAGCTGAGTTTAGCAGAACGGACCGAAGTCGTGGACGCAGTCCACCGGTAGTCCGCCGGCGCTGGCGTTGCCGGCGACGGCGAGCAGGAAGACCACGAGCAGCGTTGCGTAATGCATCAGGCGCATGCGGGGGCATCGCCCCAAGCCATGGATAACCCTCACGGTACACCTGGCCCGGCCAAGGCTAGGACGTTCGTACGGTTCTTCGGTGCTTCTCTTAGCTTACGCTTCGAGAATCCGCTCAACTTCCGCGACGATCTTGACACTCGCAGGTGCACGAGTGCACCTGCTCGGTCAAGATGTTGCCTCGGCCTTCGCGGATCCTCTCCGCTTACGCGGCGAGAATCCTCTCGACCTCTGCAACAATCTTGACTTCGTCAGGCATGTACCAGTGTTCACGCGCCAAGAGAGGCGTGTGGACGTCGGGTGCGCAGACGAGGCCGATCGGGGCTTCGAGGGCGTAGAACGCATCGCTTTCGTTGATGCGGCGGGTGATCTCACTGCCCCAGCCGCCGGAGCGGGGGGCTTCCTGGACGATGACGCAGCGGCCGGTCTTCTTGACCGATGCGAGGATGGTCTCGGAATCCATCGGGCTGATGGTCTGCAGGTCAAGGACCTCGCAGCTGACGCCCTTCTCTTCCAGTTGCTTGACAGCGATGTCGGTGAACCAGCGCATGGCGCCCCACGTCACGATGGTGATGTCGGTGCCTTCCTGGACCACTTCGGTGCGGCGCAGTTCGGCGACCTCTTCTTCGAGGGGCACGTCTTCGCGGTACTTGCGGTACAGGAACTTGGGCTCCATGAAGATGACCGGTTCATCACTGCGGATGGCGGCCTTCAGGAGGGCGCGGGCGTTGCGGGGGGTGCTCGGCATGACGACGGTCAAGCCGGGGGTGTGCGCGTAGTACGCCTCGCGGGATTCACTGTGGTGCTCGAGGGCACGGACGCCGGCGCCCATGGGCATGTGGATGACCATGGGGAGCTTGTGGCGGCCGTTGGTACGCTTCAGGTAGCGCGCCAAGTGGGATTCGTAGTGGTGCATCGCGTTGTAGGCGAAGCCACTGAACTGCATCTCGCCAATGGGGCGGTAGCCGGCGATGGCAAGGCCCGTGGCGGCGCCCACGATGGCCATCTCGGAGATGGGGGTGTCGAAGACACGGTCGCGGCCGTACTTGTCGAACAAACCGTCGGTGAGCCTAAAGATACCACCGTCACGGCCGACGTCTTCACCCATGACCATGACCTTGGGGTCGTGGGCCATCTCTTCGTCGAAAGCCATGTTCATGGCCTCGATGAGGTTGAGTTGGACGAAGCCAGACTCATCGCACTGCTCCTTGTTCTTCTCGTACTGCACTTGCCAGGTCGGCTTGGTGAAGAACGGGTCGTCCTCGGGCGTGGTCTTCGGGTGGTTGATGACGGTCTCGGGGGTCATGCGGACGCCTCCTTGTGGGTCGGGCTGGGGGCAGAGCGCTTCGCTTGGAGCATCAGTGCATCCCCTCCGGGAGGCCGTGCTTTTCGAAATGCGCGAGGAGTTGTTCCTTCTGCATCTCCAAGTACGGGGGGTTCTCGAGGTATGCGTTGGCGAACATGTAGTCCGGCGTCTTGAGTTCGAGGCGGCGAGCTTCGAAGCGCTCGATGGCGTCGTCGATGCGGGCGCGGATGCGCTCCTCCATCTCGGCTTGCTTGGTGGCGTTCCACCAGCGCTTCTTGGTGAGGTACTTGCGGACCCGGTCGATGGGGTCCTTGGCGGCCCATTCGTCTTCGAGGCTCTTCGGGCGGTACTTCTTGGGGTCGTCCGCCGTGGTGTGGACGTTCATGCGGAACGTCACGGCTTCGATGAGCGTGGGGCCTTCGCCGCGGCGGGCGCGTTCGACGGCTTCGCGGGTGACCTTGATGACGGCCAGCAGATCGTTGCCGTCCACTTGCACGCCGGGGATGCCGTAAGCGACGGCCTTTTGGGCGATGGTCTCGGAAGCGGTCTGCCACTTGCGGGGGACGCTGATGGCCCACTGGTTGTTCTGGATGAAGAACACGACCGGGCTCTTCAGGACGGCTGCCATGTTGACGGCTTCGTGGAAGTCGCCTTCACTGGTGGAACCGTCGCCACCGTAGGTGATGGCGATGTTCTGGGTGCCGTCCTTGACTTCGGCCCAGGCGCAGCCCAGCGCGTGCGTGTACTGGGTGCCGATGGGGATGCAGACGGGGAGCACCTTGGCGCCCTCCGGGATGTTCATGCCTTCTTCGAAGCCAGCGGCGTACAGTAGGTCGTCGCAGGGGTCTGCGCCGCGGTGCAGGTAGCCGACGGATTCACGGAAGCTGGGGCAGAACCAGTCGTCATCGGTGGTGCAGTACATGCTGCCAGCCTGGGCGGCCTCTTGGCCGTGGGCGGGCGCAAAGGTACCGATGCGGCCTTGGCGTTGTAGCTTGAGGCGACGGTGGTCCCATTCGCGACTGAAACTCATCAGTTCGTAGAGGTACAGTAGGTCGTCCTTGGGGACCTTCGGGTCAAGCTTTGCGTCGACGGTGCCGTCCACGTCAAGGACGGAGACGAAATCGATCTTCGTTGATTGGTAAGCGGTCGTGACCGGCATGAAAATGACCTCATGGGTCGCATGCTCCCCTGACGGAAAGCACGCTGAGCAGAGCCGCGCGACGATGGAGTCCTATAAGACCCATACCGCCAACATCTTCTCAGTTCTCGAACATGTTCGAGTTTGTGGGGGCATGTTGGGCTGCGGTGGCCCTATCGAGGGTCGCTGCGCGGGCCGCGCCGACCACTGCGATGAGGAGTCCCAGGGCGCCGAAGACGAGCAAGAGATTGGCGAAAATCGGTGCCGCCGCGCGCAGGCCCGATGCGATGCCTGCAAAGATGCCGGTGCCGAACACCCAGGGGCGCCACCACGCCAGGGCGATGCCACTGCCCAGCAAGACGAGGCTAGGTCCGGCCCCTGCCAAGGGCGTGTTGGGCAAGACATTGTGGCCGATGAAGGCGACGATGCCCCCTGCGAGCACGAAGTAGAAGGAGAGTTGTCCCCAGAGGGCGATGCCGATGAACAGCGTGCCAAGGCCGCTGAGGCTGCCTCCGATGGCGAAACCGATCCAGTACCATTCGGGTTCTGTGATGCCGGCCACGACCATGGCGGCGCGCAGCAACGTGACCACGGGGGCGACGCTGAGCATCCATAGCCCGGGGGCCAACAAACGGGAACGGTCCACGGGTCGTCGATTTCATGGTCCTACATCACAGATGTGGCTACCTTGTAGCTTGTGGGCGCGGGTCAACGTATTATGGCCAGTCAAACAATATATTTCGTGAGCTTTTTCTAACTGCTCAAAAGGGGCTGTGGTAGCACAATGGTTTTATGCCGCTAAACCAACGAAGGCGCCATACTCCCGCCCCTCGTCGGGGCGTCAGGTGGTCCTGCATGTTGGTCGAAAGTTCTCACAATCCCGTACGCAACCTCAAGCGGTTCGCCGTCCCCATGGCGTTCTCCTTGGCCGTCCTCGCGCTGGTCCTGGTCGCATTGCCGACCGCCCAGGCATCCAGCCTGAGCATCAGTCCTTCGATCATCCCGCAAGGCGAGACGACGCAAATCACTGCGACTCCGACGAACACGTTCTCTGACGAACTCCTGCAAGTCACAACCCCTGCCGGTTGCGTCTACACGCACCCACTGATCGGTCCCGGGTCCGCTATTGCGTACCCCACCTCCGGTCAATGGAGTCTGGCTAGCGGCCCGTCCGGCTGCCCCGCCAACGCCAACACGATGCAAAGCAACGACAACGTCCAGGACTCCCCCGAATACATCGTCAAGGTCGTCCAAAGCCAGGGTGGCCTGGGCACCGATGTATCGGGCCAGAAGAGCTTCGAGGTTGACATGACCGATGCTCGTCTGTACGAGCGTACCCAAATGATGAGCGTGCGCAGCATTGGCTGGGGTGCTTCCGAAGCGGTCAACGTGCAGATCGATCGCCCTGGCGGCACGCCGTTCAAGACGATCCAGACTGCTGCCGACGGTGATGGGGTCGTCACTGCCGCCTTCCGATTCCCCCAGGGGCTTCCCGGCGACGCCGACCTTGGCACCTGGCACGTCCGCGTGATCTCCCAGAGCCCTGGCAGCAGCGGCATGGTCGGTGGCCGCGATGTCCAGTCTGTCGGGCTCGACCGCACTCAGATCATCGCCTCCTGGAGCAAACAACCCGTCGACACGCTCCGCATGAACACCACCGGCGCCGTGCTCGACTTCTACTATGCCGGTTCCTCGATTGGCCAGGCCGACCCGGCCCTCTACCAACGAGTCACGTCTGGGGATGTCCCTGGTGGCCTACTGGACGTGGATGTCCAGAACTACGTAGGCGGCCAATGGCAGGACATCGCCCGGGGTACCGCATCCTTCAACCAGAACAGCCACCGCTGGGTCGTCAACTGGTTCCCGGATGCTCAGTTCGATACCGCCCAGACCTACCGTCTTAACACGGTAGCCGGTGAAGACCAGTTCAAGAACGAGATGTCCGCAGCGCCCTCGGAAACCTTCGAGGTCAACCCGGCCATCGTGACGCCCGTTTGGGAAGTCGTCAGCACCGAAGTCGAACGCGCCAGCGCCGTGAAGCCCTTGGATGCCTCCGTGGAACTCAAGTACACCAACGGTCAACCCCTCGCTCCCGCCGACCTCGGCGGCGAGCCCCTGAAGGTGGCGGTTTACCAGGCGGGCGACCGGATTGCCAACTCTGATCGTGTCGGGACCTACCAAGGTGGCAAGTGGGTCTTCGAAGGCGTCACATTGCCGGCCAACATTCCGCTCGGCCAGGCCAACCTCCGCATCCTCTCGCCGCTGACCCTTGCTGTGCCCGCCAACAGCGGTGCCGACAACACCATCGCGGCGGACCTCGGCAGCGCCGAGTTCACGGTCCTGAAGACGAAGCCTGTGGTTCTGCTGAACTCCTTCAACAAGACTGCAGATCCTGCCTCGGCTTTCCTTCGCGGCGAGCACATCAACTTCGTCGTTGACGCCAGCTACGGCGCGGGCCAGAAGATCCGTCAGGACGACGTGTTCGCCCCCGGCGGCGTCGGTCGTGCACTTCTTCGCGTGGTTCCCAACGAGAACCCCGACGACATCTTCGAACTGGACCTGCACTTCAACTCCGCCACGGAGACCTGGCAGCACACCTACCAGATCAAGTCGGACGATACGGCCGGCAAGTGGCGCGTCGCCGCCCTCATGTCCGACCAGTGGGGCAACAACAACGTTGTCGAGAAGACCCTCAGCGTCGGCATGACGGTGACGGCTTCCCTGTCCAGTGCCGAGATCCAGCGGGGCGAAGACATCACCGTCTCTGCGACCATGAGCCTGCCTGGCCAACTCGGTGCGCAGACCGGGTCCGCCAACGTCACGATCAAGGACGCGGCTGGCGTCATCGTCATCGACGACGCTCCCCTCGCTCCCACATCTACGGGTGGCTTCGAAGGCACCTTCACGATTCCGGTTGACTCGCCACTGGGCGCCTACACCGCCGTCGTGAAGGGTGTGGCCAGCAAGGACTCCGGGCTCGACACGAAGGTATTCACCGTCGCCTCCACGGGCCTCGGTGTCCGCGACGCTGCGCTGGGCGCCACGTCGGTGCCCCGCCTCGGCGACAGCACCTTCGGGTTCACCATCAGTTTCCCCAACGGTGCCCGCCTCGGCCCCGATGACATCACGCCCACCGTGATCGTCATCGACGCCGCCGGTGCTGCCGTGGAGACGCTGACGGCCAGCCACGACGCCGACTCCGGCCTGTGGAGCGCCACCTACGGACCCACCCTCTCGACGCCCCTTGGTACCTACCGCTTCCAAGTGAGTGGCGAGGACGTCAGTGGCAATGCCCTGGAAGCGACGAACTCCGCCGCCTTCACGGTCAGCCCAGCCGAGATCGCCGTGTCTGAGCTCGAAACGGGTCGCACGCAGTATGAGCGCGGTGACAGCATCCGCATCACTGCGTTCGCCAACTACGCCAACGCCCCCGAAGTAGAACTGCCCAACGCCACCATCCCGGTGACGATCCGTGCAGGGGACCTGGACCTGGCAACCATCGAGCTTGTGTTCAACACGACGCTGGACAAGTACGCCGGCACGTTCCGCATCCCCCTCGACGCCCCGCTCTCCAGCCCCACCAAGCCCTACACGCTCCTGGTGAAGTCTGACGCGATGGTCGACGAGGCAGGCAACCAAGGCCCGGTGTTCTCCACGCCCGGTGAGGGCCCCTTCTCGGTCGCACCCGCGGTCCTTTCCGTGCAGATCACCGAGCAACCCACGGGTTCCTTCACCGCTGGCAAGGATGCCCTGAGCATGAAGTTCCGTCTGCTCTCGGCTGACGGCACGCCCGTTTTGGGCCCCATCAATGGCTTGGACGTCCAAGTGCTTCGCGGTAAGGGCCAAGTGGCCAACGCCTCGGTCACCAGCTCCGATGACATCTTCACGGCCACGTTCCCCATCCCGAAGACCGTCATCGCTGGAACGGACTACACGATGCTCATCACCGGCACGGACGCTGAGGGCAACCTGATCCACGACACCGCCAGTGAGTCCTTCCTGGTCCTGGGCGTGTCTGACAAGGGCGCCCCCGGACCGGCCCTCCCGCTGCTGCTGGTGGGTCTACTGGTCTTGGTGCGCCGCCGCCGCTGAAGCGACGGGTCGTAGCCTCTCGTAACCTTCCTTCTCCCTTCTTCCCAACCTTTGGAATCGGTGCTAAGCGCGCGATTCACCTAGCCAGGTCGTACGCGCCCAGATGGCACGACTGGCCAGAAACGCACGGTGTGTGGCACGTCATCCCTGCCTGCGTGGCGTACGCGTCGCCTTGGCCAAGCGCTGCCGCTGGGTTGGTGCGGGGTCGTGGCGCGAAGGCGACGTGCGCGTGCGCTGACCCCGCGCCCGCCGGGTAGTTGGCGCTCACCACCTGCGGGGGTATCCGTCACGGACGCCGATTTTCGGGTGGTGGTGCATCTGTGTTGAGCACGGCCCCCATGTCAACCCCGTCCGCCCGCGGCAGGAAAGGGCGTCCGTCGGAATGGCCCCTAGGGACTCCTCTAAAAGTCGGGGTCGTCAACCATCCCGTATGTCCATGAACATGAGCGTCACGGACGCAAAAGTGCGGCGCGTTGGGGCCATCGTGCTGCTCGCCGGCGCGGCCCTACTCGGCTTCTTCGTCGGCGGCTCCGCGTGGATTGCGGCTGCTGCCATGGCGGTCGTTGCCGTGATCTTCATTGTCACGGCCCAAGTGCGCACGTGTCCGTTGTACATGCCCTTCCGCTTCAGCACCAACAAGTAGTTGCCCGCGCCAATCGAAGTTCGGCGGCACCGACAGCGTCTTCGATGTCCCCGATGCGGCCAGCCACGGTGGAGTCGCTGACAACGACGGCCTCGGCCGTGGGGCAAGGGGCTGAGGCTGCCTTCAGCTACGCCGACGCAACCAGACAATGAGGCCCAGCACGGGCAGCACGAAGGGGAACGGCGATTCGCGCCGTTGCACGATGTCCGGGTCGCCTCGCTGCTCTTGTAGATCGGCGTGAGGCATCCGTTCGTTGATGGTGATGGTTCCCGCCACAAGCTCTCGCTGTTGTACGCCCTCGGTGACGCGCACGACAGCCGTATGGGTGCCGGACGGGAACGCACTCGCGGGGGCGCTTGCCTCGAACAAGCGGCCTTCCAACCGGATCTTGTCGGCGAAGGGGCGCTCCACGCCGTATTGGTCGCGCAAGAACGCGGTCTGGAATTGCTCCTGGATCACCAAGTGGTAGCGGACCCGGACGCGGCCATCGTAGTCGATGACGGGCGCAGGGACGGAGGCTGTGGAGAACGTCCTGTCCTCGGTGGTCCCCACGACGAAAGCGTCGCTGGTCCAGGACAAGCCGGCCCCATTGACGACGGTCAAGCGCACCTCGGTGGCGCCGGCCGGTACATCTTCGAAGCGAGTGCCTGGCCATGCCACGGTGCCCGCAATCACCCAGTCGCCTTGAGAACGGGC
This sequence comes from Thermoplasmatota archaeon, assembly GCA_041566495.1. Lineage (GTDB taxonomy): Archaea > Thermoplasmatota > E2 > JACPAO01 > JAHFTW01 > JBFGSX01. The sequence continues at coordinate 402 of JBFGSX010000026.1, read as the reverse complement.
CTCCACGACGTACCGGTCGATGCCGGATTCCTGGTCGTCTATGCCGTCCCAGCGCAAGACCCGGAGTTGATCGCTCCAAGTGATGTCGGGGGCGCCAGGTGCACTGACGTCGATCTGGACGTCCATCATCCACGGCGTCGACGCCTCGCCGGATTCATGGATGGCAAAGGCCCGGACCATGTGCTTCCCTGCCTCCAGGGCTGGGGGTTGCTGTGTGTAGGCGCTGCCATCCACGCTCCAAAGCACTTGGGCAGGGATGTCTGTGGTCGCCGTGAAGCTGGGAATCTGGGTGAACCAACCATTGTCACCGTTGGCAAATGCTGGGTCTGCCCTGATGGTGAGTACCGGCTGGGGGGCATCCGCCTCCCGGGGCAACGTGCGGGCCTCGATCACGCCGTCGAC
>JBFGSX010000025.1:0-11390 GCA_041566495.1 Thermoplasmatota archaeon | reverse complement strand
CCGACGTCACCATCAAGCCCGCCCCGCAAGGGACCGGCCTGGTCGGTGGTAAGGTCGCCCGCAGTGTCCTCGGCCTCGCCGGTGTGCAGGACGCGTACGTCTTCACCCGTGGCCAGACCCGCACGACGACCAACAACGCCAAGGCGCTCTTCTCTGCGCTCGATAACCTGAACGCGGTCAAGATGACCGGCGCCCAGGCCGAGCGCACGCAGTTCGTCGCTGGTGCTGTCCTCGCCGCCAAGCGCGACGAGCAACCCCCCGTTGAGGAGGTGACGGCCTAATGGCGTACGCGATCATCCGTCTTCGTGGTAAGCTCAACATCAACCCGAAGATCAAGGACACCCTCCACTACCTCCGCCTGAACCGCGTGAACCACGCCGTTGTTCTCCCCGAGAACGAAACGACGAAGGGCATGCTGCAAGTGGCGAAGGACTACGTGACCTGGGGCGAGATCACCGCCGACGTCCTCACCGAAGCGATCACCAACCGTGGCCGCCTCGTGGGTGACAAGGTCATCACCGACGCCTACGTCAAGGAGCACACCTCCTTTGGCAGCATCGCTGAGTTCGCAGCAGCCATCGTCGAAGGCAAGGCCCAATACAAGGACCTCGCCGACGTCAAGCCGCTCCTGCGCCTGCACCCCGCCAAGAAGGGTCTCGAGGGCATCAAGCGCTCGTACCAAGCTGGCGGTGCGCTCGGCTACCGCGGTGAAGACATCAACGCCCTCGTCGGGAGGATGATGTAATGGCCAAGGGAGAACGCGCCAAGAAGTTCCGTGGCCGCAGCCGTACCCACGGCCGTGGACACAAGGCTGGCCGTGGCGCTGGTCTGAAGGGTGGCCGTGGCCGCGCCGGTGCCAACAAGCACCGCTTCGTCCAACTGCAGATCCTTGGCGGCAAGCACGCCCACCTGGCTGCTCGCCCCTGGGGCCGCACTGGCTTCACCAGCAAGACCCGCGTCGAGGAAGACGTGACCATCAACGTGGGCGACCTCGTCCGCTTCGATGGCGCTGACATCGACCTCACCGCGGCTGGCTACACCAAGCTGCTCGGCAGTGGCATGATCAAGAACGCAGTGACCGTCAAGGTGGCCAAGGCCACCGACTCCGCTGTGTCCAAGATCGAAGCCGCCGGCGGCAGTGTCCAACTCGTCGAGTAAGTACGTCGACCACGGCGACCTTGTGTCGCTGTGAGCCTTTTCCCTCTTCCACTCCCCCTCATTCCACTTCTTTTCACACTCCCGGTACGCCGGGAAATCCTGCGCCAGTAGGGAGCCCTTAAAACCGACTCTCTTGTGGGCGCTTCCGTCACCGGGGACGAAACCATGGCCGAAACTCGTAGCCGCCTTTACGCCCTTAAGCCGATCATCGAGCGTTGGCCCGCCGTCCGCAAGCCGGAAGGTCACGTCTCGTTCAAGACCAAACTCCTGTGGACCACCGGCAGTTTGCTCCTGTACTTCGCGCTAGCCAACCTCACCCTCTTCGGTGTGAGCCAAACCCAGCTGGACATCTTCGAAGGTTTCCGTGCCATTCTGGCCGGTGCCTCCGGTACTGTCATGCACCTGGGTATCGGCCCCATCGTCACGGGTTCCATCGTGCTCCAGTTGTTCACTGGTGCCAAGATCATCAACCTCGACCTTTCTAAGTCCGAGGACAAGGCGATCTACCAAGGGACCCAGAAGATTCTGGTCATCCTGTTCATCTTCGTTGAATCCATTCCTCAGGTCTTCGGTTTCCTCGAACCCGATGTCGCCTTCGCTGCTTGGTTCGTCAACGCCGGTTGGCCCCTCGCGGGCACCGACGGCCTTGGCTGGGCTCGCTCCTTCATCGTCATCCAGCTCGCTCTGGGTGCCATCGTCGTGTTCCTGATGGACGAACTGATCAGCAAGTGGGGCATCGGCTCCGGTATCTCGCTGTTCATCGCCGCCGGTGTCAGCCAGTCGCTGTTCCAGGGTACCCTGAACTGGGCCCCTGCCATCAGTGGCCAGCCCTACGACCCCGTCACCAACCCGCCCGCAGGCGCCATCCCCATGGCGATCTACGTGTTCAGCCAGCGCAGTCTAGGCAGCCTGGTCAACGGTGGTGGCTTCGAGCAGATGTTCATTGGTGCCGGCCAAGGGTTCCCGAACCCTATCCTGACCTTCCTCAGCACCATCGCGATCTTCATCTTCGTGGTGTACGCTGAGAGCACCCGCATCGAGCTGCCCCTTGCCCACGGCAAGGTGCGCGGCGCCCGCGGTCGCTACCCGCTTCGTCTGATCTACGCCAGCAACATCCCTGTGATCTTGATGGCTGCGCTCATCGCGAACATCAACATCTTCAGCCTGCTTCTCTGGCAGCACCCGTTCTTCAGCGGCATCCCGGTCATCGGCCACCAATGGTGGATCGGTACCTACCAAGCCGGTACGGGTAGCCTACAACCGATCGCAGGTGGTGCTTGGTATCTGAGTTCCTTCAATGGGCTGAGTGACTGGTTCCTACCGATGTTCGACGGGGCCCGCTACGGCGGATTCGCTAGTGGCCATGCTCCTTGGCAGATCCTCATCAAGATGGTCGTGTACCTCACCTTGTTCGTCGGCGGCAGTATCATGTTCGCCAAGTTCTGGGTCGAGACCACGAACATGGGCCCCGAGTCGGTCGCCAAGCAGATCGAGCGCTCCGGCATGCAGATTCCTGGCTTCCGCCGCGACCCCCGTGTCCTGCAGAAGATCTTGGCGCGGTACATCCCGACGCTCACGGTCATCGGTGGTGCGGTGGTGGGCCTGTTGGCCGCCGTCGCGGACATGATGGGCACCGTCGGCAATGCGACTGGTACAGGTCTGCTTCTGTGTGTGGGTATCTTCATCCGTACCTACGAGCAGATCGCCAAGGAACAAGCCATGGAGATGCACCCTGTGCTCCGTGGTTTCTTCGGCGCTGAGTAAGCGACCTGTTCGCCGGTGGTTTCCAGCGCTTCGCTGGGAGTCTTCGGTGCTGAATAGGCCTAGCCTAGCAACCTCTTCCCTTTCTCCTCCTTTACTCTTCGTGGGACCGGCCCGCTTCGCTCGGAGCCTCCCTTTTGTTCAGTGAGCAGGGCCGCTTCGCTGGGAGTCTTTCCCAACCCTATACTTCGTGGGGCCGGACCGCTTCGCTGGGAGCCTCGCTTTTTGATCCGTTGGGTAGGGCCGCTTCGCTAGGAGTCGCTCGGAGCTTCAGTGGTGGTGGCCTGGCATGTGCGGGTGTTGGATCCAATCCAGGCTCGCCTGGATGGTCTCGCGGCGCCGGGCAGCGACGAGCGCAGCCAGCGCCAGGAGGACCCCGTTGACCACCAGCATGCTCCACTCCCCTGCACGCACGTGCGTCGCGGCGGCACCCACCATGTCCCCGATCAGGATGACCGCAGCGAGGCCACTGGTCGGTCGCCAGAGCAGCATGATGGCCGCAGCGAGTTCGCCCGCGCCCACCACGTAGAGGAACCAAGAAGGGTAACCCCAGGCCGCGAAGTTCGCGGGGTTCGGGTCCATGGCCAGCAACTTGGTGATGCCGGCGGCGGCAAAGACGACCACGAGCACACCGATGAGTGCCCAGGTCAGCCATTCACGACGTTCTGTCATGCCCTACACAATGGCGCCCCAAGACGTCAAGGTGCGGCCGGGGCCTCTGGTGCCTCGGTCTCAAGGGCCTTGGGGCGACAAGGCTTGTACCGTGGCCCCTAAGCCCGGAAACACACCCGATGGGTCCGGTCCTTGGCCTTTCAGTTGGGGGCCGCTCCCACGGATTTGACACACTCGCGGGGGAATACCGAGCGAGCTGGATGCGTACGATTTTTCTTCTGGCTGGCAAGTGCCGGGTTCGTGCACTACGTCATCTCGCCGACTGGCCTAGTGCACGCCAGCGATTGTTCTCGGGTGGACGGCTTGCGGTTCACTCGGGTGCACGCCTTGCGCATGGGCAAGCGCTTCGCCCGTTGCTGCGCGGCCTCTCGGGTGGCTCCGGATACCACCGCTTCGTGTCGCTTGTTCTGAGCCGATCCACGGGCGCGCTTCGCGGTATCCGACGCGTAGGACCTAAACGAACCCGGGGCCATTTGGCATCGTGCAACGTCATCCTGCCCTTCAGGACCTGAGCCGGGACGATTTCGTGGCTCTGAACCACGTCGTGGCCTGCCAACGCATCCTGCAACGGCACGCCTCGGCCGAGCCATTGGACGTGGTCTGGCAGCGTTTTGTGACCTGGTGTGCCGAGGTCTTGCCAGACCATTTCTCCCAGGAGGAGGAGTTGCTGTTGCCCCACCTCGAGGAGGAGCCCCGGATGGGCCACGCCACAAGGCTGGAGGCCGATCACGCCCGGCTACGGGGCGAGTTCGCCCGCATGCGCACCCAGGCCCCCGATGCACAAGTGCTATGGAACGTCGCCGAGGATCTGCGCCTCCATATCCGTTGGGAGGAAGAACACTTGTTCGAGGACCTACAGGGGTGGTTGGATGATGGTGCGCTCGAGGACCTGGGCCAGCGCTCCGAGGCGTTCCGCCGGGCCCAAGGGCTACCCGTCGGCCGGGCGTAGATACACTCGCCTCTCCACGCAGCCCTTGAACCCGCGCCCCCGATGGATGGATGTGCCCCACGAACGCCGCTGGAAAGACCCCGAACCCTACCAGGCCTACCGGGCACCCCTACAGGCCCGCTGGCGCCCGGCCATCATGGACCGGGACGGCGGCCGCTGCCGGAACTGCCAAGCCCGCCCCACCAAGCGCAAACCGGACGTGCAACTGGACATGGCCCACATCACGGACGCGGTGGCGTTCGTGCGCGCCGCCGGAGACCACACCGCCGTGACATTCAGTTACCGCTGGGACAACCTGTACATGCTGTGCCATGACTGCCACAAGGCCAGCCACCGCTTCAAACTGGACGAAGAGATGCAAGAACGGCGCTGGCAAGTCCAACAACTGGAGGCCAACCTCCGCCGCCTGCGCGGTTGGTCGTCTCCCTACGCGGTCCTGCCCCCACACATGCTACCGGAGCGCCTGCGCCCCGCCAGGTCTTTCCACGACGTGATGCGCCTGTCCCCACTGGTGCCATTCCCTACGTTCACCAAGTACGCAGCCGACGGGGGTGTGGTGTTCGCCGACCAGGGCGGGACCTCTTGGTGCGAAGGCGCCCCAGGCCTCGCGGGCAACGAATGGGCCGTGCAGCAGACCCTGTAGCACATCCGGTCCTTTATGACGGGCGGCTTCGTGGCGCCTCCGTTGTTGGTGACCCGGCGCTTCTCGGCGCTCAATGGCACAGCCGTCCTGATCGGCGTCCTAGCGGGGCTGGCCGCCGTCCTGTTCCGCTACTTCATCAACTGGATCCAGAACGTCGCCTTCAATGGCGACTTCACGGCGACCCCTGAAGAGACCGGGTACATCGTCACCACCTGGGGCGCCCTCGTCTTCCTCGTCCCCGCCGTCGGTGGTATCCTCGTGGGCACCGTGCGAGCCATGTTCCCGGACATGCGCAGGCAAGGCATCGCCGAGGTCATGGCGGCCGTGCAAGCCCGCGGAGGCATCATCAAGGGCCGCACCGCATGGGGCCATGCCCTGCTCTCCGCCATCACCGTCGGTACCGGTGGTTCGGCCGGCCGTGAAGGTCCCATCGGATACATCGGCGCCGCTCTCGGTAGCAGCATGGGTCGCCGCCTGGGCTTCCGGCCCCGTGACATCAAGGTGCTCCTAGGGGCTGGTACCGCTGCCGGCATCGCCGCCACATTCAACGCTCCCCTTGGTGGGGTGCTGTTCGCGATGGAGCTGATCCTCCCCGAATTCAGCACCCACGCCTTCATCCCCGTCGTCATCGCCACCGTCATCAGTGTGGTCATCGGGCACTACTTCCTCGGCGACACCCCCGCCTTCTTCATTCCAGAAGACTTCCAATTGATCTCCATCTGGGAGCTGGGCAACTACCTGGTGCTGGGGGTACTGTGCGGCCTCGGTGGTGTCCTGTTCATCCGGATGATGGGGTGGGCCAACGAACGGGGAGAGACCCTGCGCTTGCCCGTCTGGGCCAAACCCGCACTGGGTGGCCTGCTCGTGGGTCTCATGGGCCTCGCCATCTTCAACCTTGGAGAATGGAGCGCGTTCCTGGGCAATGACGGGCAATACCATGTCTTCGGGACCGGCTATGGCACGGTGTCGGCCATCCTACGAGGCGACGCGACGATCTTGGTCGTCCCCATGCTGGTCCTGCTCATCTTCGCCAAGCCCCTGGCCAGCAGCATCACCATCGGCAGTGGTGGTGGGGGCGGTGTGTTCAGTTCCAGCCTCATGCAAGGTGCCCTGTACGGCGCCCTCGTCGGCATCCTGGTCAATGCCTTCTGGCCCAATCTCACCGCGCCCCCCTCCGCGTATGCCCTCGTCGGCATGGGTGCCTTCTATGCGGCCACCGGGCGCGCCACCCTCACCACTATCGTCCTTCTCATGGAACTCACCGGCAGCCGCACCATCATCCTGCCGTTGATGTTCGCCGCGGTGACCGCAGACGCCGTCTCCGTCGGCCTCAGCCGGGACAGCATCTACACGGTACGCCTCACCAAGAAGGGCATCTTGTACGAGCACGACCGCATGCAGAGCCCCCTGGATTTCGTGACCGTCGAGGACGTCATGACCCGCGAAGTGGACACCCTGGCCGGGACCATGAGTGCCGGTGAGGCGTTCAACCAGATGCTGGACCAAGGCCACACCGGGTTCCCGGTCGTCAACGAAGAGGGCGAAGTGCTCGGCGTCGTGACCCGCCGCGACCTGTCGCGCCACCTGCACGAAGGGCGTGGTGACGAGACCCTTGAGAAGTTGGTCAGTGGCCTGCTGATCACTGCCTTCCCACAAGATCGGCTCTTCACGGCCCGGGACCGCATCTTCAACGAAGACATCGGCCGCCTCATCGTCGTCGACCCATTGGAGCGCCGTCGGGTGCTGGGCATCCTGACCCGCAGCGATATCCTGCGGGCGGAAGCAGAACGGGATGTGGAGCACACGGACGCCTGGTCCCACGAGCCACGAAAGGAACGCTGAGCCTGGGGCCCGCTCCTTAATGGGACAACGGCCCCCCCGAACCCTCCATCAAGGCCGCTCGTCAAAGGACAAGCATGCGTCCGTCTGCCCTCGACCGCCTGTCGGCCGAAAACATGGGCATCCTGCGATTGGCCGACGACATTGCGTTGCGCCTAGGCCGACCCGCCACGTCGCGGGACCTGGAACACCTGGCCTTCAGGATTATCGACGCCAATGAACAGATCATCCGCCCCCACGTGGGTTTCGAGGGGGACGTGCTGTTGCGGACCCTCGCCGACCACTTGGGGGGCATGCACAACGACCTCATCGCCCGCTCCTTGCGTGAAGCGGGCGCCATCGAGAACCAGATCCTCGCCCTTCGTGAGGCGGTCGAACTGGTCCGGCCACTGCGTGAGGTCTTGGAAGACACGGAGTTCGTGCTCCGGGACTACGTCGACTACGCTGAATCCACCTTGATCCCCTACGCCCGGCGCCACCTGGGCGACCTCATCAACGAGGTCGAACGGCGCCACCAGGCAGAAGCGTCACCTGACCTGGTCCTCGACTAGTCGTTGGAGAACAAGCGGGACACGCTCGCTTGGCGCCGCATCTGGCGCCCCACGATGTTGCGAAGGGCACCAGCTTCCTTCAAGCCCACCAACCGGATGGTGGTGCCTCGGGCTCCGTACGCGATCACGTCCAGACGCTCGATGCCCAAGATGCGGTCCAGCAGCGTCCGCCGATGTTGCAGCGCGGTGACCTTCTCCCATTTGACGCGCTTCTCGGTCTTGCTCAACAACTGCACCCGTTCCCGGATGCCCTCGTCGTCGAAGACGTAGCGGGTGAATGCCAACTGGATCGCAGGAGCCAGGCTCACCAAGACCGGGATCGCGACGCTGAACACGATGTCCAGGCCCGCAAAGATCCCCGCTTGGGGCTCACGATCGTCCCCGAAGTAGCTGCCCAGGATCAGGGGGGCAAAGAACACGCTCACCCCGGTCAGCGCCAGCAAGAAGCGCTCCAAAGCCGCCCGCAACGATGGGCGCACGATCAGACTGCCATCCCGCACCGTGCCTTCGGGCTGGCCTAGGAACTCTTGCAGCAGATCGGTCATCGGCGCTCCGCCACCCGTCGGGCATCGTCGATGATCTCCTTGACGGTCTCGGGGGCATGGACGCCCATGAAGACCACGGCCGCAGCATTGCTACCTGCGGTGTTGATGGTGATGGTCCCGAAGTCCAAGAGGCGGGCCAGGATGCCTTGGTAGACCGTGACGTCGGTAACCTTCTCGTACGTGGTCTCGACCCGTCGGCGGGTCAGCCAACCACTGGTGACCACGACGCCCCGGGAGCCCACGTGGTAGCGCGTGAAGCGGTAGCGGATCAGCACGGAGGCCGCCATCAGGAACGCCACGGTCACCACCACGATGCCTACGAGGAGGAGGCGAGGTTGGGCGGCGGCGCCGGCGAAAGTCACCAGGCCCACCAACAACGCGATGCCCACAGAGACCAGGTTGCCCAGCAAGGAAACGAACGAGATCCGCCCGTCCCACAGGACCCGGGCAGGGGTCTCGTCTGGGGCCACTTCGACGGTCTTCTCGGCAGCGCGCCCCTCACCGACGAGGGTCCGGATGAACGCCGACCGTGCGCCTTCCACTTGCTGCTTGAAACCGAACGGGTCCCGGACCCCTTCCAATTGGATGCCGGTGCCGGCGGTCTCCAGGCGCACCGTCCCAAAGCCCCAGATGCGCCCGAACAGGCTCTGCTTGACGTGCATGTCCGTGAGTTTGTCGTACGTGGTCTGGGAGCCGAAGAACCTGATGCGCCCGTACGACTTGTAGACCCGCTCATCCGTCACGATGTAGATGCTCGTGGCCACACGCCAATAGCGGGCGATGAGGAATCCGATGAACAACACGGCGACCACAGAGATGGTGGGCACCGCGACCGGCGTGAACCACTGCGGATAGAACCCAATGGTCAGCACCAACACGCCTGTGATCGGCAATGCCGCCAAGATCAGTGCCCCTAGCAGTTCATCCAGCACGGACAGGCCATGGCGCCCGGTCTCCACGAGGGGCTCCTCGTCCGGTTGCAGGTAATCGACGGGAGCGGGCTTGGCCACGCCCATGCACCGGAGGCAAGCCTTTGAAACGTGTCGCATGGGTGCCAGCGTCATGACGCAGACCACGATGCACGACCACGCCGAGCTCCTGGTGCAGCTGGGCATGGACCCCAGCAAGCCCATCAACGGCACCTACGACGGTGCATCATGGGTCGGCGGCAGCGACCTACGGGAGGTCCACACCCCCGTCGACGACACGCTCCTTGGCAAGGTGTACGACTCCACGCCCGAGCAACTGGACACCGCCGTGGCGAATGTGCACCGGGCATTCCTCGACTGGCGCATGGTCCCAGCCCCCAAGCGGGGGGAAGTGGTCCGCCTCTGGGGAGAACGCCTGCGCGAACTGAAGGACCCCCTTGGGCGCCTCGTCAGCGTCGAGATGGGCAAGAGCCTCCAAGAGGGCTGGGGTGAAGTCCAAGAGATCATCGACATCTGCGACTTCGCCGTCGGCCAGAGCCGCCAACTGTACGGCAACACCATGCACAGCGAGCGCCCGCTGCATCGCATGTACGAACAATGGCACCCCCTGGGTGTCTGCGGCGTCGTCACCGCCTTCAACTTCCCCATGGCCGTCTTCGGTTGGAACGCCGCCCTGGCGCTCATCTGCGGCGACACCATCGTCTGGAAGCCCAGCGAGAAGACCCCCCTCACGGCCGTCGCTCTCATCAAGACCCTCGTCGACGTCTGCGACGAAGCAGGCCACCCCGGCCTCGCAGCGCTGGTCCACGGCACCGCCGACCCCATCGGTGAAGCCCTCATCGCGGACAAGCGCATCCCCCTCATCAGCGCCACCGGCAGCTGCCGCATGGGCTACCGCGTCGGCGAAGTCGTCGCCAAGCGCATGGGCCGCACCATCCTCGAACTGGGCGGCAACAACGGCATCATCGTCGCCCCCAGCGCCGACATGGCCATCGCCATGACCGGCGTCCTGTTCGGCGCCGTCGGCACCGCCGGCCAACGCTGCACCAGCACCCGCCGCGTCTTCCTGCACAAGGACATCGCCGCCGAGTTCCGCGAGAAACTCGTGGGCGCCTACAAGCAACTCAAGATCGGCGACCCGCTCGATGGGGACAACCACATGGGCCCCCTCATCGATGAAGCGGCCGTCACGATGTTCCAGAACGCCGTGCAAGCTGCGGAAGGCCAAGGTGCCAAGTTGCTGCACGGCGGCAAAGCCCGCCCGGACCTGGGCAAGTGCTACGTCGAACCGACGGTCTTCGAGTGCCCCAGTTTCCCCGAGTTCCCCCTCGCCCAGGATGAGACCTTCGCGCCGGTGCTGTACTTGTTCGAGTACGAAGACTTCGACCAGGTCATGGCATGGCACAACGGTGTCCGCCAAGGCCTCAGCAGCGCCTTGTTCAGCAACGACATGCGTGAGATGGAGCAGTTCCTGAGCCACGGCGGCAGTGACTGCGGCATCGCCAACATCAACATCGGCACCAGTGGCGCCGAGATCGGTGGCGCCTTCGGCGGCGAAAAGGAGACCGGTGGCGGACGGGAATCCGGCAGCGACTCCTGGAAGCAATACATGCGGCGCCAGACGAACACCATCAACTGGGGCCGCGACCTACCATTGGCGCAGGGCATCGAGTTCGCATTGTGAGCCCGCTGCGCCTGCTGGCCATCGGTGTCCTCGTCACCCAGGTCCTGGGGGCGCTGACCCATTGGTGGCTGGCGTACGCCCTGGGTCCCGTCGTCGAGGAACGCCTTGCGGCGGGGTGCTTCGAATGGTGCGGCCTTGACCGATTCGTACACCAGCTCGTCGGTGGCGTCACGTTGTTCGTCGCCGCGGCCTGGTCGCCGTGGGTCATCCGTGCCCCTGGCCATCGCGGGCTCGCATGGTTCGACGCCATCGGGTCCGTGGTGGGCCTCATCGTCTTGGCCTTGCTGGCTACCACCGTGGGAGCTGTCGCAGCGTGGGCGCTGGCCGGGCTCGTCGCAACGGCCAGCATGGCCCGAGGCATGTGGGTCTTGAGGGCCACGAGGTCAGGGGCACTGGCAAAGCCGTCATGAACCAGCACGGGTCCAAGGACCTGTGATCCGCGTCGCTTGGTCCGGCATGGCCGGCCCGCAACTGCAGCGCAACAACGCCTGGTGGGCTTGCATGGGGGGCCTCATGGCTTACCTCGCTTGGCAGGTCTACGTCCTGGCCACCGCCACCTTGGTGTTCCTTGGTCGGGCCTCCGACCGTTGCCTAGTCGGCCCAGAATGCAGCTTGCTCGCAGGGGTCTCTGACACCTTCGTCATCTTCCTCGCTGTGGG
>JBFGSX010000024.1:0-11652 GCA_041566495.1 Thermoplasmatota archaeon | reverse complement strand
TGGATGACGGAGTGGTCCTGGGCGAGCCCGGGCGCCATGCGAGCCCACATGGATTGGTCACAACCGAAGCCGTGCACCAAGAGCAATGGTCGGCCTTCGCCCGTCACCTTGACGGCGTTCCGTTGCAGAACTTGGCCAGCCTGGACTTGCGACATGGGTTGATTTCGGCTCCCGCAATGATAAGGAGGCGGCGGACGGCCCCCCGGGCGCGGGCCCCTTGAGACGGTCGCACCAGGGGACAAACGGGAGGATGGGACCCGGCAGACGGCATCGGCTTTGTGCCACGCCGACCATGCGAGGGTGTTGCTATCCTGGCTCCTCGCGCCCCTGGCCCTCTTGGGTGCCCTAGATGCGCTGTACTTCGTCGCGGTGACGTACCGATGGATGGCACCGGATACCAGATGGGTTCCGGCATTCTGCCGCATGGAGGACGCCACGTGTGCTCGCATCGTGGACACGAAGTGGGCTCGCTTGTTCGGCTTGCCCAACGCCGTGTACGGTCTGGCGTGGTACGTGGTCGTGGGGGCGGTGGGTGTCTACGCATGGGGCGGCGACCCGATCCCTTGGTGCCTGCCGCTGTTGTTGGGCAGCGCAGCCACGGTCCTGGTCTCCTTGGTGTTGTTCTGGTCGATCGTCTGGCGGATGCGCACTCGGTGCCCTCTGTGCTTCTTCGGCCACGCCATCAACATCGCCATCTTCGGGGTGTTGCTGGCTGCGTGTCTTTGACCAGGGCCATCCCTGAACGTTCTTATGGCGGCCCAGGTCCGCCCAGCCTGTCGAGGGGCCTGACGGCCTCCTGGCGCGTCGCGGCCCACGGGTCGGACCCCCGATCCCCATGTTCGCATCCGTTCGATCCTTCATGATGAGCTCCCTGAGTGGCTGGACGCCGCTCACGCTCCGTCAGAACATCTTCTCCGGCTTGACCGTCGCTTTGGCGCTTGTCCCGGAGGCGATCGCGTTCTCCTTCGTGGCGGGCGTGCCCCCCATGGTCGGCTTGTACGCGGCGTTCATCATGTGCCTGGTCACCGCGGTCTTCGGCGGTCGCCCCGGCATGATCAGTGGCGCCACGGGCGCCTTGGCAGTGGTCATGGTGAGCCTGGTCCGTGACCACGGTATCGAGTACCTGTTCGCCGCAGTCGTGTTGATGGGCATCCTGCAGCTCATCTTCGGCGGTCTGCGCCTCGGGAAGTTCATCCGGATGGTCCCTCACCCCGTCATGCTGGGCTTCGTGAACGGCTTGGCCATCGTCATCTTCCTGGCGCAATTCGAGAGCTTCCACACCGAATCCGGCTGGCTCACCGGCAGCCGACTGGCCATCATGGTGGGCCTGACGGCGCTGTCCATCGCCATCATCCTGGGCCTGCCCCGGCTCAACAAGAACCTGCCAGCACCCCTCATCGCCATCGCGGCGGTCGCCCTTGGTGCCTTGGCCTTGGGCCTTGACACCCGCACGGTGGCCGACCTGGCTCCTATCGCTGGCGTCTTCCCCACCTTCCTGCCCCTGACGGTGCCCTTCAACTTCGAGACGCTGCGGATCATCTTCCCGTACTCCCTGATCCTCGCTGGCATAGGCTTGGTCGAGACCCTCCTGACCCTCAACCTCATCGATGAGATGACCGACACCCGTGGCCGCCCCAACAAGGAATCCTTGGCCCAGGGCGCCGCCAACATCGTCACCGGCTTCTTTGGTGGCATGGGCGGGTGCGCCATGATCGGCCAGTCCATGATCAACGTCGGCAACGGCGGCCTGCGCCGCCTCAGTGGCATCGTCGCCGCCCTGGGGTTGATCGCCAGCATCCTGGTGTTCCCCAACCTCATCGGCGCCATCCCCCTCGCGGCCCTGGTGGGCTTGATGGTCGTGGTGTCTCTGAAGACCTTCGCATGGGGCAGCTTCCGAGTCCTGAACCGGGTCCCCAAGCACGATGCATTCGTCATCGTGGCCGTCACGATCGTCACGGTCTTCACCGACCTGGCGACCGCCGTCGTGCTGGGTGTCATCATCGCTGCCTTGGTCTTCGCTTGGCAACATGCCAAGGAGATCCGGGTGATGCGCCACGACACGGAAGAAGGACGCCTCTACGAAGTGCACGGCACCCTGTTCTTCGCATCTGTGGCAGGCTTCACCCAGAGCTTCACCCCCAGGGATGACCCCGACGACGTGGTCATCGAGTTCCTACAAGCCAAGGTCATGGACCATTCGGCCATCGAAGCGATCGAGTCCTTGGTGACCCGTTATGAGGCTCGGGGCAAGCGGGTGCGCCTGCGCCACTTGAGTCCGGATTGCCTTGAGCTGTTGGACAGGGCCCGCAGCAAGGTCGAGATCGACCCCGCCCTGGACCCTCATTACCACCCGGCCGTGGATGCGGCGGACCGCCGCAAGCGGATCCGGGGTTCGTCCTAATCGTGGGGCTTGATCGAGCCTAGGTGGAAGATGCCGTCGCCGCGGTTGACGCTCGGGTTGAGCGTGTAGCCGATGACCAGGCGATCGCCTGGACTGCGGATGCGCACTTCGTTGCCACCCAATGGGTCGCTGATGACCCCCAGTTGCTGGCGGGCGGTCACCACGTCTCCGGCTTTCACAGACAGCCGCAGCATGCCACTGGCGGGCGCCCGAAGCCACGTATGGGCTCCGACCTCAACGCTGGGGGAGCGGGCACGAGCCAAGCGGCGAGGATGCATGCCAAGGGCGGTCATGACCCGGGCGACGCCTCGCTTGCCGATCTTGATGGCGTCTTCATTGTAGCGCAGGGGCTCGCCCGCTTCGTACAGGAGCGTAGGGACCCCCGCCTTGGTCGCGGCGGCACGCAATGAACCCGGACGCAATTTGGAGTCCAAGTAGACCGGCGCAGAGAACGCTTCGGCCAACCGTCGCGTCTCCGGATGGCTCAGATCCGCTCGAATCTGGGGGAGGTTGGTGCGGTGGTTGCTTCCGGTGTGCAGGTCGATGCCGTAGTCCGATCGTGCCAGCACCTCAGTGACGAACAAGTGCGCCAGGCGACTGGCCAGGCTGCCCTTCTCCGAGCCAGGGAAGGAACGGTTCAGGTCACGTCGGTCTGGCAGGTATCTGGATTGGTCGACGAAGCCGAAGACATTGACGACCGGGATGACCATCAGGGTGCCATGGAGCTTCTTGGGGTCCGTCTGCAGCAAGGTGCGGCAGACCTCGACGCCATTGATCTCGTCCCCGTGCACCGCGGCACTGACGAACAAGCGAGGCCCTGCGTAGCGGCCGCGGATGACCACGACCGGCATGAACAGGGGGACGCCCACCGGCAGCCGTGCCACGGGCAGGTCGATCTGTTGCGTGGTCCCCGCCTCGATGGTCCTGCCACCGAACTCGAAAGGGCCCTGACGCTCAGGCTTGGATTTTTCAGCCACGGACGCGGTCCTTGACCTTGCCGGGCTTGGCGTTCTTCTCCAAGAATTCGATGATGCTGCCGGCGACGTCGATGCCCGTGGACATCTCGATGCCTTCGAGGCCGGGACTACTGTTGACCTCCATGATCAACGGGCCGTCCTTGCTGCGCAGCAGGTCCACCCCGGCCACATTGAGGCCCAGTGCCTTGGAGGCCTGCAGCGCTGTGCGCCGTTCCTCTGTTGTGAGTTTGGTGACCTCGGCGGTGCCGCCTCGGTGCAGATTGCTGCGGAAGTCCCCTGGGGCGCCCGTGCGCTCCATGGCGGCGATGACCTTGTTGCCCACGACGAAGCAGCGGACATCTCGACCCCCGGCCTCCTCGATGAACTGCTGCACGAGGATGTCGGCCTTGAGCCCCCTGAACGCCTCGATCACTGATTGAGCGGCCTTCTTGGTCTCGGACAGCACGACGCCTACGCCTTGGGTGCCTTCGATGAGTTTGACCACCAACGGGGCACCCCCGACGAGTTGGATGACGCCGTCGATGTCTCCGGTGTTGCTTGCCATGCCCGTGACGGGCAGGCCCAGGCCTTCGCGGCTGAGGATCTGCAATGACCGGAGTTTGTCCCGGGAGCGACTGATCGCCTGGGATTCGTTGGCCGGGAAGACACCCATCATCTCGAACTGGCGCACGACGGCGGTTCCGTAGAA
Organism: Thermoplasmatota archaeon; assembly: GCA_041566495.1. Lineage (GTDB taxonomy): Archaea > Thermoplasmatota > E2 > JACPAO01 > JAHFTW01 > JBFGSX01. The sequence goes on along the minus strand of JBFGSX010000024.1, from coordinate 7,586 downwards.
CGTGTGGGTGGCGCCGATGCGGGGGATGATGGCATCGTAATTGGGCAGGGCGTCCCCTTGGTACATCACCCGGGGCTTGCTGGATGTGATGTCCATGTAGCAGCGGACGTAATCGATGACCCTGGCCTCGTGTCCACGTTCCAGTGCCGCTTCCTTGAGGCGGCTCGTCGAGTACAGATTGGGGTTGCGTGAGAGGACAGCGATGTTCATGGTGGGCTCCAGCGACGGACCGCTTCTGGGATGCCCCCTAGGCGATCAGCCTGGCAGTCGACGAGGAAACGGGCCGCGAGGGCGGTGCGACCGATCAGCATGCGGAACTTCATGTCCTGGCGATCGATCAAGGTGACTTCGGCATCGAAGGTCTGCCCACAAACTGTGAGCGGTGTGTGGATGACGGGGCGCAACGTGGCCCTGCCGCCCGAATCTCGCACGTAGCGTTCCTCGATCAGCTTGGCTTCTGCCGGGATGAAGAAATCGTCTCGGCCTTGGATGGTGTGCACCTTGAACCGGACGACGTCCGCGTCTGTCTCGATGTCGTAGGCGTGCAGTGCCGACGTGCGGGCCCCAGTATCCATCTTGGCATTGATGGGGCCGATGTTGAGGTTAGGCAGGTATACCCATTCTCGCCAGCCCACGCGGGGCAAGCCAGGCGTTTCCATGAGAGTAGCAGCGACGGGAGCGTAGGGGTTGAACCTTGCCCTGGAACCCATCATGGTCGAGGTCTGCCGTCGGCGCCTATGGACATCTGCTGGACACGCGGATAGACGGCGATGAGGCGTTCCGGATGGGCCGCACTGGCCGTGATCCACGCATCAGTGAGGGCGCTTTGGATGCGGCCGGCCTTGCGGGCGTCGACCAAGTAACGGAGGCGGTACTCCATCCAGCTGTCCTTGCTTTCAGCCAGGACGAAAGGCTCGTCGGCGAAGTCGGCTTCAATGGGGAGACCTTTGGTGAGATGCCGGTAGGCTTCGGCCATCCGCCGGTGGATGGAGATGTCCAATACTTCTTGCCCCACTTGCAAGAGGACCTGCCGCGCCATGGCTTGGTCCGATTCGAAGGCGACCGTGACGACGAACTCGTTGAAGATGGTGGCCGTGTCGTTGGTGGAGTTGGCCACGGCATCTTCCAAGAATGACGCGTTGCTGAGCGTCCGGATGCGCCCCGTGGGCCGCCCGGGCGTCCGCGTCTGTGAGGACCCCACTTCCCAGATCCGGGTGCTGAACAGGTTGATGTCCAGGACATCCCCGGTGACGTCACCCACTTGGATGCGGTCTCCTTCCCGGACGGATCCTCCGAAGACCACCGTCGCCCAGCCGGCCAAGGACAGGATGGGGCGTTGTAGTGCCAGCGTCAGTCCGAAGCCCACCAACCCCAGGGACAGGAACGCGGCCTGCAAACCGCCCACGAAGGCACCTGCTGCAAGGAGGGCCACAAGGATGGCGACGACGGATTGGAGATGTACCAGGGACCGGGCACCACGGGGACGGCCGGCCCGTGCCAACAATGCCCCCAGAGCTTGGAACCCAAGCCAGGCACCCAAGGCAAGGGCGGCGATGGCCAAAAGGGACGGGAACACGCCGTGCAAGCGAGCCGGACCCCAACCGTAGAACCCCGCGGCCCAGGAAGCCCCGGCGGCAAGCAGTAGCAGCGCGGAGATGACCAGCAAGGAACGCCCACGCCTGAGCGTCCGGGTATCAGCCATCACGGCGTGGCCTCCAGCCCCGGCCATCCAGAGGCATCAGTGGCAAGCTGGAGGCCCTGCGGCACTGGTGGGCCATAGACGATACGGGGCAGCGGGTCGTTTAACGGCGCGGCCGAGAAGCCACGGCTGCGGGGCCTACAGGACGCGCTTGATGACTTCGAGGAACAAACCATCCCGGTGCATGGTCACAGGGAACGCCCTCGCCGCCGCGGGCACGCGACGCATCTTGACCACCCGCAGGGAGGCCTTCTGTGTCGTTGTAGTCTTCTCCACGTCGACTTCGAGGACCCCGTCGGCGAGGATACCAAGGGTGGCCAGTTCGGTGGCGCTGTGAAGGCTCGGGAATACGACGACCAGGGCGGCTTGGCCGTTCTGGACCAGGTCGGCTTTCAGGGCGTGGAGTTGCTGTACCGCACGATCCCATCCGACCGCTTGGGCGTGGCGACTGAAACTGTCGATGACGACCCGGTTGTGGCCGGCGAGGCCCTTGGGCAGCGCTCCGTCCGCTTCGTCGAACAGCACGCATTCCCCTTGCCGGCCGTAGGCTTCCCAATGGGCGCTCAGGTCGGCGGGGGTCCGGTCTGTGGCGACGTAGAGGACTTCATCGCCGGTGGTGGCGAAGTGCATGCAAACCATCTCCTGCACGTCCCCGGGATCGGCGACGAGCAGGCAGATCGAGCCAGGGCTGAGGCCGCCCTGGATCGTGGCATCCAGCGCCGGGAGGCCCATGCTGTGCTGGCCCGGGGGCACGGGGACGTTCAGGGATACTTCAGTCGCACGGATCAGGGTCTTGGTGGCCATGTGGGCACATCGGGCTGCCCGACATGATGTTGGGCTAGAACCGCCGGAACATCAGCCAACGATCTCTTCCGTGGCCCGGTCCCCGCACCGTTCCAACGGGTTGGGGCAGGTCTCTCGGGCGTTCTTCAGCGCGGCAGTGTACCATTCCAGTTCGTTGAGGAACCGCTCCGCCCGGCGCTCGTAGGTCTTGCCCTCCGTGATGTCGTTGCCGTCCTCGTCGAACGCTTTGTAGACCTGGCTGATGCTCAGCAAGATGCTTGGGGTCACCATGCCCAGTTCGCCCAAGATGACCCTGTAGTGGGGCGCGGCGCGGGCACCCCCGAACGGACCCGCGGAGTAGGACGCGATGCCGGCGGGCTTGAAGTGGAACTCTGATTGGAAGTGGTCGAGCATGTTCTTCAGCGCCGGAGGGATGCTGTGGTTCCATTCGCCACCCAGGACGACGTACCCCTCCGCCGCTTCCAGCACCTCATGGGCGCGTTGCATGCCCGCCGGTGCCGTGCCGGGCTCGTACTCCTTGTACATGTAATCCAACATGGGCAGATCCAGCTCCACGGGGTCGAGGAGCGTCACTTCATGACCCCGGGCCAGGAGTTGCTTCTCGATGAAGCGGGCCGCTTTGATGCCTTGGCGGTCGCGGCGGGTGCTGCCGTAGAGCACTGCGAATCTCATACCCCCGCATCACCTTGGGCTGTTCTTCACCATGGTGGTCCGATGCGGCAGTAGGGGCGCCACAAGGAAGAAGTAGCCCCACGAAGGGTCGAAGCCGTGCGCACCCCGTTGTGGTTGATCACCCTCCTTGTCACGGCCACGTTGGCAGGCTGTTCTGGCCCCCCGCCGGCGGAAGTGGCCGATGAGGCGTTTGCCGACTACGAAAAGAGCCTTGAGGCGACGGCCACGACCGGCTTGATACGGGGCGTCATCGTGGACACTGCCATCACTCCATTGGCCGAGGCCACCGCCACCATTCTCGGCACCGGCGCCACGGCGGAGACCGACGACGAGGGTCGCTTCACGTTCACCGAGCTGGAGCCTGGGATGTACTTCATCGAGGCCACCAAGCCGGGTTACAACTCGGTCCAACACTCCATCGAAGTGATCGCCGGCGTCAGCCAACCGCCCATCGCCCGCATGATGCTGGAACAGATCCCGGGCCTCGAGCCCTTTGTGACCCCCCTGCACATCTCCGGTATCATGGTCTGCTCCGCCCAAGTGGCAGTCGCTTTCGCCACCGGGTGCCTCGTCGGCGCCTACACGGACGACCACAGCCGCAACTACTTCGACGTCGACGGCGTTCCGGACTTCTTCCAATCTGAAATGATCTGGGAGAGCACCCAGGCACTGGCCCGGGACGCTTGCATGCGCAACTACGCCAGCACCGACCTAGGCGGAAGCCTGCTGACCGACGATGCCTGCGGCCCCTCCCCATTGGCTTCACCGGCGAGCCAGGAACGCCTCGATGAACTGGGGGTCGGCGCCGGCATGGGCGTCGAGAACGTCGTCTGGGTCTCACCCCTACGCGCCGAAGGGGTCCCCGTGTTGGGCGTCGCGATCGACCAGCGCTTCGACGTCTACATCCACTTGTTCTACAACTTCGCGCCGCTCGAAGGTTGGACGTTCCTGGACGACGGCGAACCGATTCCTCCCGCGTAAGCGCGCGGCGGCGCCTACTTGACGGGCTTGTCCTTGACAGGACTGCCGCAGATGGGGCACTCATCCCGCTTCTGGGGCGCCTCGAACCAGCGACCACAGCCACTGCAACGGGGCTTCCATTGCTGCGTGGTCTCGATGCCATCTTGGTTGATGCCCATGACACGGATGTCCAGGCGCCTGGCGACGTCTTGCACGGTGTAATCATCGGTGACCAAGGTCGCGCCGAGGTGCGTGGCCAAGGCGAGCAGGGATTGGTCAGCGTCACTCAGACGACCAAGGTTGCCCGCGGCCATGGCGGCCTCGGCGACCCGGTCGACGACGTCAGGTTTGGCGGAACGGATCTCCAGACCCAGGCTCTGCCAGTCCTCGAAGCGCCTTGCGTCGCGCCCTCCGGGCTTGATCTCGGCAGCAGCTTCGGGCGTGGTCGCCCACTGACCGTCACGAGGCGGTTCTTTGCCCGCCAGCAGCAATGAGGTATCGAGGACGTACCACGCCACGATGCGGCGACTCACATGGGGAATAAGAAACCGGTTCCTCGTGACAAGCCTCATCATCACGCCAACACATGCCCTGGTATGGCACTCACGGACGGCCAGATCCTGGCCTGGATCACGGCCTTGGCCTTCCTGCCACCCGCGATCTTCCTGCTCTGGATCCGAGCCCACGAGAAAGTGGACCGGGAGCCCGTGCGGGCCGTGCTGCTGACGTTCGTGTGGGGCGGCTCTGCAGGGGTGGGCATCGCTTTGCTGCTCCATGCCTTGTTCGAAGCAGGATTCCACCGCATCGGCGGACCCTTGCCCGCAGCGGGGATATCGACCGCGTTCATGGCGGCCGTGGTCATCGCGCCGATCGTCGAGGAATTCGCCAAGTCCCTAGGGTTGGGCCTGGTGCGCGGACGGATGCGTGAACTGGAGGACGGCATCATCTATGGCGCCGCCGTCGGGCTGGGCTTCGCGGCCACTGAGAACTTCGTCTACGGCATCACCGCCCTGGCAGAGGGCGGCTTCGGTGAGGCGGTCTTGACGCTCAGCGTCCGCGTGTTCAGCAGCATGCTGTTGCATGCCAGCGCCAGCGCCCTCGTAGGATTCGGCTACGGCATGGCCGTCCGCCGGGGTGGCGTCGCATTGGAAGCCCTGCCCCATTACCTGGGAGCCGTGCTGCTACACTCCGCGTACAACTACCTGGTCGGCACCCAGGTGACCTTGGGCCTTATCGCGGCCTTGGTCCTGGTGGGCACCATGGTAGGCATCCTACGCTCCAGGATCCGTCAATTGGACGCCCTACCCCACGACGCGGCCGCCTATCGTTAGGCGGGTGGTGCTTATGTGCAGGACCGAGGTCGGCGGTTCCAATGAAGGTCGGCTTCGTCGGCGCCGGAACCATCGGTGCCAACTCCATCTACGCCACGCTCGCTTTGACGGACCGCATCGATGAGATCGCGCTCGTCGACATCGCCGAACCCGCCGCTGTCGGCCGCGGCATGGACCTGAACACCACCAGCGTCGCCTTCGGCCGCCGCACCAAGGTCTCCGGCAGCACCGACTACAGCACCCTCGCTGGCAGCGACATCGTCGTCGTCTCCGCAGGCATGCCCCGCAAGCCGGGCATGACCCGCGCGGACCTGCTCAAGATCAACGTCGGCATCATGCGCGACATCTGCGGCCACGTCAAGAAACACGCCCCCGACTGCGTCTTCCTGCTCGTCACCAACCCCGTCGATATCCTGCTCTACATCTGCTGGAAGGAACTCGGCTTCCCCCGGGAACGCGTCATCGGCATGACCAGCCTGCACGACTCCAGCCGCTTCACGGACATCGTCCGGGACGCCACGGGCAACCGCGAAGTCCGTGCCACGATCCTCGGCGAACACGGCGAGACCATGTTCGTCAGCCCCACCCTGTCCAGCCCTGAACTCGATGGCGGCGACTGGGCGGCTTGGGAGAAGACCACCCGTGGCCGCGCCATGGAGATCATCGAGCGCGTCGGCGCCACCGCCTACGCCCCTGGTGCCTGCACCGGCCGCATGGTCAAGGCCCTGGTCGAGGACACCCGCGAAGAGATGCCCATGGGCGTCATCCTGCAAGGCGAATACGGCCACACGGACGTCGCGACCGGCGTCCCCGCGGTCATCGGCCGGGGTGGCCTGCAGCGCGTCGTCGTGTACGACCTGACGGCTGCTGAGAAGAGCAAGCTCGAGACCACGATCGACGCCGTCCGCGAGAAGATCGCAGAAGGCATCGGCATGCTCCAAGCTGCCTGAGCACAGTCGCTCCCTCTTCCATTCCTCCTCCCCCTGAGCCGATCATTCGGGCTCGGGCACCGCCAACACACATGGGCCAACGCTAGCGCCCGAGCTAGGGCAAACCTGGCGGCCTTTGCACCTGGCTCAGATGAACGTGTGGGGCGAGCGGACGGCTTGTGCGGTCTGCGCCTTCTGAAGGGCCGCGAGTTTCTGCTCGATGATCTTGGCTTCATCGAGCAAAGGCGCGGCGTCGACCCGGATCTCCGGCAGCAACGGATCGACGCGACTGACCAGTGCGGCGGCGGCCCGGGCATCGGGGTGCTCTGCGGCCGCCTCGACGACCAAGGCCGCCCCGTGGGCACCATGGTCACGACTGCGGGACAAGACCGCGGCGGTCATGCCGACAAGGAAGCCGCCTTGCATGACGGCGGCACCAGTCGGTTCCAACAAAGCAAGGGTCTCGGCGTCATCCGCAATGGCATAGACGTCCGGCTCCTCTTCGCCGTCGTCCCGGTTGACGCTGTCCAGGCAGACGATGGCCCGAGCGGCTCCAGCCCAGCTCAGCACCGCTTCTGCGATGTCATCGACGAGGTTGGCATCCACAGGCATCTCTGCGAGTACGATGTAGAGGCTGGGACACCCCTTGTCGAGGCGGCATTCCACTTCGCCCCCGAAGATACGGATGGGACTGGTCGCGATGCCCGCTTGGACGTTGACGACGGCACCGATGTCCGCTACACGCACGTGTCCGACGAGAGGCAGGTTGAGACTCTGGCGCAGGTAACTGGCGGCGATGGCCGCTGCGGCACCGGTGCCGTGGAAGGCCACGACGACCAGGGCATCTCGAGGATTGGCGTCAGTGAACGTCTCCACCGTTGCAGGGGCCATGCTCAAGCAGCAGAGGGCTGCTTGATAGGGCGTTCGGCCAGTTCAGCCAATGACCATGCCTTCGAGGCGGAAGTCGCCTTCGGCGAATCGCTCCAATCGGAAGCCATGCATGTCCAGGTCCGTCTTGTGCCCGGCGATCATTTGCGCCGTGAGAAGGCCCACCATGGGACTGATCATCATGCCGTGGCCGCTGAAGCCGCTGGCCTGCACCAGGTTGGCGGGCCCATCGTGGGCGACGCCCAGAATCGGCTTGCGGTCGGGCGTGACATCGTAGCTGCCGGCCCATTGGCGCAGCACGCG
>JBFGSX010000023.1:0-11740 GCA_041566495.1 Thermoplasmatota archaeon | reverse complement strand
GATCACAAACACGGCGGCTGCGGTATGAGCGGCATGCCCGACTGCCAGAACCCGTCCCACAACGTGGAAGCCGACACTTGGATGCTGAACGGGCGGAGTCTACCGTATACCCTCGACGACAAAGAGGACACCGTCATGTTGGTCGACGAAGGAGACAGGTTCCGTATCCGCATCCTCAACGCCGGTGAGACCGTGGAGACCTTCCACACCCACGGCCACGATATGCTCGTCACCCACATCGACGGCAACCCGCTGCACCCCAACGCACGCTACTACGTGGACACCCTGATGATCGGCCCCGCCCAGCGCTACGACGTCGTCATCGACATGGAACTGCCTGGCATCTGGGTCGCCCACACCCACGTGGACAGCCACGTCACCAACAGCGGCCAAGCCCCCGGCGGTCCTCTGACCATGATCGTCTACAACGACATCCTGGCAGCCCAGAACGGCCAACTGCGCCCGTACGTCGCCGAACTCATCGGCGGCCAACCGTACATCAAGCCCCTGGCCATCCCTGGCGACATCCTCCTCACCCGCGAGAACGACATCACTGGCAACCCGCTCTCCTTGGGCGCCGTCGACGACCGCATCGGCTTCCCGATCAGCCTGCCCTGCGCCGTGCGGACCCTCACCGTGGACGTACAATGGCGCCCGCAACTCCCCAACCCCCAGGAAAGCCTCTCCGTGGACATCCTGGATGGCGACGGCCGCATCATCGTGGAGAACGCCCCCCTGACCAACAACCAATACAGCTTCAACGGCGACCCCCGCAAGGACCCCAAGAACCCTGCCGCCGCTGACTACAGCATCGGTTGGCTTGCCGGCAACTTCACGGTCCGCTTGCAAGGCACCGCCACGTCCGGCACCGCGATCTACAACGTCGCCGCCGACTACTTCGACGATGAATCCGAATTCGTCCTCGATGGCCGCGATGTTTCTGGTTCCCAATGCGACCCCGTGGACCGGATCTTCGACCCGAGCCCGTTCAAGCCGGACTACTGATGTCGAGCCCAAACCCCTTTAACGTGGCGCCTGTGGCACGGAATTGCTGAGGGAGCGGAAGCGATGTACCGTATCATCCAAATGAGCGACACCGTGCGGATCCCGCCGGAACGCATGACCGACGACCTGACCGAGACCATTGCACTCCTAGTGCAGGAATCGTTCGAGGGACGTCTTACGAAAGGGCACGGGATCACCGTGCTCACCACGAACGTCCAGCCTGATGGGCAGGGCAACGTCATCCACGGTGACGGCGCCATCTACCAGAAGGTCACCTTTGACGCACTCGCGTTCAAGCCCGACGGCCAAGAGGTCGTCGATGGCATTGTCGCCGAAGTCGTCGAATTCGGTGCCTTCGTCCACATCGGACCACTCGACGCACTCGTCCACATGAGCCAAGTCATGAACGACTTCATGACCGCTGACGTGCACAACGAGCGCCTCGTGGGCAAGGAGACCGGTCGTTTCGTCGATGTCGGCGACAACGTCCGCGCTCGCGTGGTCACGGCCAGCCTGAACGAACTTTCGCCGCGCGAATCCAAGATCGGCTTGACCATGCGTCAACCTGGCCTTGGCAAGTTCGAGTGGATCGAAGACGACCGCATGCGTGCTCGCGAAGGCGAGGCCGCAGCCTAGGAGCGATTCCTATGATGCGTGCGTGCAAGACTTGCCACTTCCTCGCGGAAGAGGCCATCTGCCCTAACTGCGGCGACCCCATGAGCAAGAACTGGAGTGGCATCCTCACCGTTGTCCACCCCGAGAACAGCCAAATGGCCGAGGCGATGAACATCACCAAGCCCGGCTCCTACGCTCTCAAGGTCCGCTAAGCATGACACTCAACCTCGAAGACAAGCTCCCCAAGCCCGTCAAGGCATTGCCTGACGACGCGCAACGCATGTGGGTCGAGGAGTACAACAAGGACTTCGGATGGCGCTGCAGCGAATCTCACGCTGAGAAGGCCGCCTGGAACGTCGTCCGCCGCCACTACCGCCTCGAAGGCGAGTCGTGGGTACAGGTCTAGGTCCATGACGGCGCCCAGCGCCGACCTGCGGCCACAGACGGCATACATCCTGCCCGAGCGCTTGCGCCCGGCTCTCGCCGAGCCATGGGGCCCTGTTGTGGATACTGCGACGTTGGGCTTGATGCTCAAACCCAAGGACATCGTCATCGCGGTCGGAGACATCGTCTCCACCACCTTGCAGGACCTAGGGGTCAAGCCCCGGCTCTTCGTCTGTGATTACAAGACCCTGCGAGGCGGCGATGATCCTGAGCTGAAGGCCCGCCTAGGCGACTGGGGGGACCGGGAGATCAAGGTCGAGAACCCTGCCGCGTCCGTGACTCGGGAAGCCTGGGATGCCGTCTTGGATGCCTTGGGGCAACCAGACGGGGTCACCACTCGCATCGTCGTGGATGGCGAAGACGACCTGCTGGGAATCCCGTGCTTCATCGAAGCCCCCGAGGGAGCCATTGTGTTGTATGGCATGCCTGGACGGGGGGTCGCCGTGTGCAACGTGACGCCGGAATTGCGCGCCAAGGTCACTTCCTTGGCGACGGCGATGGATTGAAACCCGGGCCACGGCACTTATATGTCCCACGGGCTCGGAAGTCTTGTCCCACCCGGGACGCCCGCCCCCTTGGGGCTGGCTGAGGTGTACACATGGACATCGAAATCACCAAGCAACTGGACAACGCCCTGTTCAGCCGGAAGGATGTCGAATTCGTCGTCAAGCACGACGGCGAATCGACCCCCAACCGCGTTCAGGTCCGCCAACTCGTGGCTGCCGAAATCGGCGCCAAGACCGAAAACGTCGTCGTCGCGATGATGGAGAGCGCAACCGGCCGCGCCGCCACCCGTGGCAAGGCCCGCGCCTACAGCAGCGCCGACGCCGCCCGCGCCCAAGAGCGCGAGCACTTCCTGAAGCGCAACAACTTGTTCCAGGACAAGAAGAAGGAGGATGCCTAACATGGGAATCCACGGTCTCTACAAGGTCGACGGCGACAAGCTCGAGCGCCTCCGCAAGGAGTGCCCGAAGTGCGGCCCCGGCGCCTTCATGGCCAAGCACGCTGACCGCCAATCGTGCGGCAAGTGCGGCTACGCCGAGTTCGAATCCAGCTAAGCCCTCGGCTTACTCCTCTTCCTTTCTATCCTTCGTCACCGGCTCTGCCGGTCTCCGCCAATGCCGCGGACAACAATCCCAACTGACGCTTCAGTTGCTTGCGGACCAATGCCGGTCCGACGAGACGTAGCCACCAAGGCGCGAACGTCCAGGTCTCCACATTGGTCTGCACGAGGCGGGTCCCCTTCGGGTGGTCCTCGAACCTCATCGTCGAAGCGTAGTCCATCGCTTTGTGATCCATCTCCCATGCCAAGCGCCGAGGCGGCTCGTATGCAGTGATGGTGGAGGTCATCTCGATCTGATGCCGCCCCATGTCTTGCAAGAACTGGTACGACGCGCCCAGGCCGGGTCCGTCACCGGCGATCTGCTCCACGTCATGGACCATAGGCGCCCACTTGGGGTCGTTGCGCATGTCTGCGACGAATGCGAAGACGATCTCCGGTGGCTGGGGCAGTATGGCCTTGACGGTGACCTTCACGGGGCAGCATCTCGGAGGCGCTTGATGAGGGCTTGGAGTGGGGTCTCCAAGGAGTAGAGTGGGACCCAGCGGATTTGGCTCGAGGGCTTCAGCCGTCGAGCGAGCGCAGCGGCTTTCCAATGGGGGCTGCGAACACAGGGAGTGGGACCCAGCGGATTTGAACCGCTGACCGGCGGGTTATGAGCCCGCTGCTCTAACCGGACTAAGCTAGGGTCCCGTAGGGGGTGGCGAGGACTGGCGGGTTATGAGCCCGCTGCTCGGCGACGGCCCCTTGGGCCGTCGGTGAGTGAGCGTAGCGAGCGGACCTTCGGTCCGTGCTTGCACGGGACGAAGGGCTAACCGGACTAAGCTAGGGTCCCGTAGGGGGTGGCGAGGACTGGCGGGTTATGAGCCCGCTGCTCGGCGACGACCCCGCTACCGCTATACCTCGAGTCCCCGGAACCCAAAATTCGGTGGTCAAGTGTATTAGAGACTATTGGTCAAGTCGCTTGAATGTACACTTGTGGGCGTGGCTTCCGCCACAACAGGCAAGAAGGTCCACGACTCGGCCCAATCCGTGAACCTGCGAACCATCGCCTGGGGTCTGGGGCTCTGTGCCAGTGCCATCTACCTACTGGCGGCCGGGCCGGGCACCGATGGCATGGCGTTCGGGCCCCGTATTGGGGTCGGCATGTTCCTGGGCATGATCGGCGCATTGATGCTCATCATTCCAGTGAGTCGCTGGTTCATTTTCCGCCGCGCGGTCCCAGAAGACTACGAAGGACGCTGCCCGATCGGGGAATCCTGCACGGGTTGTGGGGCTTTCAACTACAAGCCACGAGCCGTTTGCAGGTCCTGTGACGCCCCCGTCAATCAGCCGATGCGTTCCTAAACAGTTATGATGGGGTGCTAAGTCGGCCGCCTATCCCGCAAGTGCGGGACCCATTCGCTCCCATGGTGTAGTGGCCAATCATGAAGCCCTTTCAAGGCTTCGACTCGGGTTCAAATCCCGGTGGGAGCACTTCTTTTCCTTTCCTTTTGACAGCCCTTTGGGCTGGCGTCGAGACCGACGCAAAGCGGACCTCGTCCGCCGAATGCACAGGCTCCTAGCTCAGGCCTTGGCGACCTTCTCCATGACGCCCCACGAGCGCGTGGTGCCGGGTCGCCCTGTGGCGGCTTCGAGGACCTTGTAGGGGGACAAGCGGCCCCCTGGTTGCCGCAACGTCACTGCGCACCACGGGGTCGCGGCTTGCAGTCGGATCTCCCACTCTCCGGCTTCAGGCCACGCCTGCTGGCTCGGGGCGTCGCCGTCCTCCAGGAACACCGTCACCTCCGCCTTGGCACCCTCCGGGACCTCTGGGGGCGTCTTCACGAGGTCCTGTACCTCGGCTTGGTCCACGATGGCCATGGGTAGCCCGATGGACAAAGCCGCTGCAACGGCCGCGGCCAGGTCTGGCGCATCCGACTTGGAGACGAACGTGCCGGCGTGCCCAATGTTGGTCAACTGCAACTCTGGGTGCTGGGCCACGAACTCCTTGGGGGAGAACACGTTGTTGCCGCCCACGTTGGCGGCGCGCAGGAAGATCGCACTGGCCACGACAGGCCACGCGCCACGGGACTCAAAGAACTTGGGAGATCGGGGCAAGGGCCGCCAATTGCGCGTCGATCTTGGCCACGAGCTCCGGGAGCAGGGCCTCTGCGTCCTCTTGCTCCATCAAGAACTCGTCCGTGGCATCACTGGCGGGGTTCACCAAGTCGCCCATCTCTCCGTTGTCCTCCTCCTCGAAGTAGGTCAGCGTCAATTCGGTGGGCTTCAACCAATGGGGCACCAACGCGGGCAGCACGTACGACGTACCGACGCCTTGCTGGCTGGTGTGCTTGGTCAACGTGTACGCTTGGTCGGCCAAGAAGCGGTCCCCCTCAACGTCGAGCTCTGCTTCGTACGTGTAATGCTCCATGTGGCCCAATAGGACCGTCCCGCGGATCTCGCCGCCGTGGTAATGGATGGTCCCGAAGAACTGGTCACTGAACGAACAGTACCCGGGGTGGAAGACATGGAAGTAACGGCACATGCCGTCCTTGCCGGGCAAGGCCCACTTGAGCATGTCTCCATACTCATCCATGGACGCCATGCCCTGGTCTTGCAGGACCGCTTTGAATTCCTGCAGGAGCTCGAAGATCCGCGCCGGTGGCGCATCTTTCTCCTGCAACGAGTGGAATTCAAGCATGCAGTCCTCTCGGGCTGTGGCGGTCCAGATTCTGCTGGGCCATAATGCTGCCTGCCGACCCACACGGGTGGGTTTGCTCGATTCCCTTTCGCGGCGCCGCCGATGAGACGGCTGGCGCCGCGCAAAGAAAAGTGGAAAAAGTCGGGTCTTGGCCCGTTCTATTCGCTAGGAGCTTCTTCCTTGCGGGGATCGGGTTCGGTGAAGTATTCGGTCAGAGCTTCAGAGACGACATCCGAGAAGGTTCGACTGCTGGTGAGCTTCATGTAGTGGAGCTTCAACAGTTGGCGGACAGGGAGTTTCACCTTGACCTCCTTCATTTCATTCATATCTGGCTTTTTGATCCCCATAAGGGCGTCTGCGTTCAACATTTTGTTCACTTCCTCTCCGACTGGGCCGGAGCACAACCTACACTCGGTCGTTTCAGCATATATCACCAGAATCCCAAATTTTCTTATACCCGGGTCCCGCGAGGCCAATTGGTCTCCGGTCCCCCATGCCGTTCGTCCGCCAGGGTAGGACCGTGTCCTGGTGGCCGAGGCCCGAGACGTTTCCTCTAATAGGGCCGATGTGCAGGTCGAGACTGAGCTCACATGGAAAGCCAACCAAGCGAGGAAGAATTGGACGCCATGCGCGAATTCAAGGTGCATGTCCCCTTGTCCCTCCACCTGCGCCTGCACCGCCACCGCTTGCTCACGGGGACCTCCCTGAGCCAAACGATGAGCGATGCGCTTGAACGCTACTTTGAGAAGCACCTGCGCCCCGGCGAAGGCGCTTCATAGGCCACCCAAGGCCGCTCGCGAGTTCCAGCCACGCCGCGCGCCGCGTGGCCACCCAAGGCCTGTGGGCCGATGCGTCCCTGTGGGCCTCGACGGATAGGCCGATTTGACGTTTGGAGGATGTTCATACCCCTGGGGAGCCGACCTACCATTAGGTCCCCATGTCCAACGACCCCACCCTCGACCCCATGTCGCCCCAAGAAAGCGACTACGTGCAGTGCTTCGAGCAGATGGCCTTCGTCGAGGTCGAGATCCGCAGGCGGGGGCCTTCCCCTCATTTATTGATCCGCCGGGCGCAATTGCACCTGGCCATCGGCAACTACGCGCCAGCCCTCCGGGCCGCCCAAGAAGCGGTCGCCCGGGCACCTCGGGACGGCGAAGCTCACTATCAAGAAGGCCTTGCTTGGATTGCCATGGCAAGGGTGCAATGCGGCGCCGCTGCGGCCCCTGGGGTCGCGGTTCCGGCCCGCAGGCCTTTGATCACCCTCATCGAGAACGCGTACGAAGCGTTCTGCGCTGCAGCCAAGTGCTGCCCGGAGGACACCGAGGCCAAAGAGCTCGTCAAAGAGGTCGAGTCGCTCTTGATGCTCGACGACCAAGCCATCGCCTACGCCCTCTGAGCATGGTCGCCCGGTAGGGTGGAGGGTGCTTCGGCCTTCCGCCCCTGGCGACCTTTTGACCAAAACCGCGCCTTATTCCGTGGTCCTGTGCAGACGAAAGGATGGCGATTCTAATGGAACCCCGTCGCAAACTGCGCTTGCCGCAAGAAGAAGATGCCCAAGTCGGTATCGGCACGATGATCGTCTTCATCGCGACCGTGCTGGTGGCCGCGATCGCGGCTGGCGTCCTGATTAGTACCAGCAGTGATCTGCAGGAAAAGAGCACCCGCACGGGTCAGGAAGCCACGGAACAAGTGGCGAGTAACCTGAATGTGGAGTCCGTCGTAGGCAAACGTGATGCCACGACTGACGCGGGCTTGAAGGACCTGGAACTGTACATTGTCTTGGCTCCTGGTGCCAGTGAAGTGGACCTGAGCCAATTGCAAATCCAGGCGACCGACGGTGCTTCGTTGGTCACCATGGATTACGCGGCTGCCGCGGATACTGACAGCTTTGCTGCGACGGCCATCCGTGATGCGGATTCCAGTTTCAGTGCAACGAACCCTGTGATGACCAGCGGTGACCTAGTGCGGGTCGACATCGACCTGGATGCCATCGCCGGTATCAACATGGAATTCGCGCCTCGTGCGGATGTCCGTCTGACCCTCATTCCTGAAGTGGGCAACAGTGTCCCGGTTGGCTTCTCTACGCCCAACTCGTACGGCACCAAACTCGTCCTAGAACTCGCTTAAGCGCGCTAGCGACGACGCGTCCAACGGGTCTGACCCCTTTTCCCCTTTCTCTTCCCTTTGAGATACCATGGCTGGAACCGGCATCGCTGATTCAATCATGTTCATGGCGGCGCTCATCGTCTCCGTGGCATTCATCGGCGTATTCGGTGCCGTGATCGCCGACGCGAACCAACAATTGGGCGCCCAAGGCGAACGGGTCTCCAGCAGCCTCCAGACCGAGATCATCATCCTCAATGATCCCGGGTTCATGCAGACCAACCCACTGGTCTTGCTTTTGCAGAACACGGGCACCACCACTCTCAGCGTGGATGGATTGGCGTTCTTGCTTGATGGGCAAGTGAGCGGCAATGTCACCTACGATGTCTTGGGAGGCAACGACACGTTTTGGCCACCTGGCGCCGTGTTGCAGGCCACAGTCCAAGACCTGACCGTGTCGCCCGGCGAACACCGTGTGCGGGTCATCACAGAGAACGCCGTCCAGGCCTCCTTGCGCTTCCAAGCATAACCGAAGGGCATCGACCGGGGGGCATCGGCCTTCATCCCCCCTTCCCAAGGCCCGGACTGTACGTGTGGGCCCCGTTGGCGCTGAACCCCTCCCGCCCGCGCACCCTCGAGCCCCGTTGCAGCCATTTATCTGAGTCGAAAAACGACCCAGGAGTAGCGTCTGGAGGATGCACTATGGCAGATGAACAATTTGGAGGAGAAGACCTCGATCACATGCGCGAATTCAAAGTGCACGTGCCCCTGCGGTTGCACTTGCGCCTGCATCAACATCGCTTGCTGACGGGCACGTCCCTGAGCAACACGATGGAGATGGCACTCGCGCGGTACTTCGAGAAACACTTGCCTCAAGAGACCCAACCCAATTGACCAACTTTTCCGGGCTTCCCGCCCCACTGAACCGGTGAACCACATGAAACCACAACACATGAACAAGGACGAAGAAGCCCAAGTCGGAATCGGTACGATGATCGTTTTCATCGCCACCGTCTTGGTGGCCGCGATCGCGGCAGGTGTTCTCATCAGCACCAGCAGCGACCTGCAAGAGAAGAGTACCCGTACAGGTCAGGAAGCGACGGAACAAGTGGCAAGCAATATCGGCGTCGAATCTGTCGTCGGTAAGCGCGATGCCACGACCGATGCGGGCCTGAAGGACCTGGAATTGTACGTGGTCCTGGCACCCGGTGCCAGCGAAGTGGACCTTGGACAATTGCAGATTCAGATCACTGATGGTGATTCATTGACGACTCTCGACTACGCTGCAGCAGCAGATGTTGACAGTTTCGCCGCCACCGCGATCCGTGACGCAGACACTAGCTTCAGTGCCACCAACCCCGTCATGACCAGCGGCGACCTGGTCCGGATCGACATCGACCTCGATGCCACGACCGGTATCAACATGGAAGTCGTGCCACGCGCGGATGTCCGTCTGAACCTCATCCCCGAGGTCGGTAACAGTGTCCCCGTCGGCTTCTCGACACCCAACTCCTACGGCACCCGTCTCGTCATGGAACTCGCCTAGGATGGCACTGTCTCCTTTCTCCTTCCTTCTCTTCATGGCCTGATGCGGGTGCGAATCCCGCCGTGGCCTTCACTGCGGATGCACCCATCCGCGCGGTCGGAACGGACCCCACGTCCGTGGTGATGCACTCGCTTCGCCTCTTTCCTGCGAGCTGGATCCATGCGCCCGAAACGTCGTCGCAGCCGCCCCAAGGGCTCCAAGCAGAGCCCGGCAGCGCGAGCGCCGGAGGGGCCTGCCAGTGAACGGGGGGCTCCAGTGACGCCACCCCCTGCGCCGGAGCCCGTGGAACCACCCCCGCCCCAAGAAGATCCTAGGGTCGGGGAACTGCAGGAGCAACTGACAGAACTCACGCACAAACTGGAAGGCCTGAGCCACCCGGAAGGGGGCGACGTGGACGAGCGCTTCCAAGGCATGGAGGAACGGATGAAGTCCCTCCTGCAATTGTCCGAGATCCTTTCTGTCCGCTACAATCCGTTCCTTGAAGAGGAGGAGGCATCGATCTATGACGACCAAGACATCGATCAATTCCTGCCCGAATCCATGAGGGGACAGGGGTTGGGCGCCAGGGCGCCACGGGGTGCTGAAGTGGTCCCCATCGAACCTGACCCTGATGTGCCACTGGGGCCCGCCAACGTGGCGCATGCAGAGGCGATCGGTGAAGCCCTGGGCAAGTTGAGTCCCGGCCAGGAGGAATTGGAGGGGGAGACGCAAGCGCCTGACGACCTGGAGGTCGAGCTCGAGGAGGAACCGCTCCCGGAGCCGGAGCCACACCTGGAGCCGATTCCGCCCCCGGCACGAGCCCCAGGACCGCCGGCGCCAAAGGCGGCCCCGGCGCCCGAGCCACCGTTGCCCAAGCCCATCCCCAAGCGAGCTCCGGAGCCTCCCACGCCCGCCCCCGTCGCGCCCCCCGCCCAACGGCCCGCCCCGGAATCCGCAGCGACCGCCCCCGCGCATCCCAGCCCGGCCCCTGCACCCATCGCCACGCCGGCCACCCCATTCCGCCCGGCGCCCCCGCGTAGCGCGTACTTCGCATTGTGCTGGTTCGAACGCCTAGCCTCCGCAGGGGACCCCGCCGAGATCCACCTCTTCTTGGACCACTACGAACGCCTCGGCTGGATTCCCGCCGACGATCGTGGCTGGCTCCGGGAACTGGCCATCGGCATCGCGCCCCGACGCGCCGATCTCTCTTGGGACGACCTGCAACTCACCGGCCCGGACCTAGCGCGCCTACACCGAGAACACCTGCGCCTCCTGGAACGCCTATTCCACACCGGGCTTGTCGATGACAGCCCCGATGCATGGGAACGCCAAGCCGACGGCTTGCTGGGAGGCATCTGATGGGCTTCGCTCCCGTCGCCGCCGTGGCCATCCTCTTCATCGCGGGCCTGGCCAGTTTCGTCGCGTACAACGTCCACGCGGACGCCGCAGACGATGCCACTCGACGGGCGGCCCAAGATGCCTTGGACCGTGCCAGCGCCAAGACCCACACCGAGTTGGTCATCGACGATGCGACGTACCAGGGTGGCCTCGATCGCTTGCTCCTGGACATCACCAACACCGGCAGCACCACCATCGACACCCAAGGCATCGAGATCCTCTTGGACGGCGTCATCCGCACCGATGACATCACCTGGATCCGCCAAGGCGGCCAAGACTTCCGCTACTGGGCTCCCCTAGAACAAGTCGAGATCCGTATGGATGGCGTCACTAGCAGCCCTGCCCGGGTGGCCATCTTCACTGAGACCGGCGCCGTCGTGTACGGGGTGATCTGATGGCCAGTGGGGTCGCTGCAGAATCCATCCTCTTCATCGGCGCCATCATCGCCGCCACCGCCCTCGCGGGGGTCATCACTGGCGTCACTCAAGTGGTCTCCAACGATGTCCGCGAACAAGGAGAACAACGAGCCGACGCCTTGAGCAGCGACATCGCCATCCTCAACGACCCCGCCGCCGTGGAGGTCATCCCGGAACTGGTCTTGTACGTCAAGAACACCGGCATCGTCACCCTCAACGCACCCGACACCAGCATCCTCGTGGACGGTGTCTACGTCACTGCGCCGACCTTCGATGTGCTGGGCAGCACGGACGACGAGACCTGGCCTCCGGGGGCGGTCGTCCAGATCACCATGACCACCAGCCTTGGCGGGGGCGACCACCGCGCCAAGGTCACCACCGGCACCGGCGCGACCGCCCTCTTTGCATGGAGCGACTGACATGAAGGCCCTCGACTTCTCCATCGACCGCGACGACCTGTGCGAACGCCTCGGCGGCGGCCTCCCCCCCGG
>JBFGSX010000022.1:0-11741 GCA_041566495.1 Thermoplasmatota archaeon | reverse complement strand
GTATGAGGCGATGACCACCACCATCCGCTTCCGCGACCACGAACAACTGGACAGTTTCGTCATCCGCATGGCCCAGCGTTCCGGAAAGCACGTCAGCATCGCAGAGCCGATCCTCGACGCCACCATGAAGGACGGGAGTCGCTTGCAGGCGACACTCGCCAAGGAGGTCTCCTCGTTCGGTTCCACGTTCACGATCCGTAAGTTCCGGGAAGTGCCGTTCAGTCCCATTGACATGGTGCGGTTTGGCACCATGAGCAGCGCCATGCTGGCGTACCTCTGGATGGTCATCGAAGGGCACATGAGTGGCATCTACGCAGGCGGTACCGCGTCTGGTAAGACGACGGCCATCAATGCATTGATGATGTTCATCCCGCCCCAGAACAAGGTCATCACCATCGAAGACACTCGTGAACTGCGTGTCCCGGAACCCAACTGGATCGCCGGTATCACCCGCGATGGCTTCGGCCCCCGCGACGCCCACGGCCGCCAGGCCGGCGAGATTGACATGTTCCAGTTGCTCAAGAACGCCTTGCGTCAGCGCCCTGAGTTCATTGTCGTCGGTGAAGTACGTGGCGCTGAAGCCTACGCCCTGTTCCAAGCGATGGCCACAGGTCACGCAGCATACGGCACGATGCACGCCGACAGCGTGGACGCGGTCATCCACCGTCTAGAATCGGACCCGATCAACATCCCTCGTAGCCTATTGGAGGCCCTCGATGTGGTGGCGGTGCAGATCCAGACCCGCGTCGGTGGCAAGCGCGTGCGCCGCACCAAACAACTCACGGAAGTGGTCGGCCTCGACCCCAACACCCGCGAGATCCTCACCAACGAAGTGTTCCACTGGGATCCCAGCACGGATGCGTTCGAGTACTCGGGTGTCAGTTACGCGCTCGAGCGCCTAGCGCACGAAGGTGGCAAGACGACCAAGCAGATCGCCGACGAGATGGAGGACCGCGTCCGTCTCATCAACCACCTCGTCGACCTCGACGAGCGGGATTACGACAAGACCGCACTCATCATCAAGCAGTACTACAAGGACAAGCAACAGATCATGGCCAAGGTGGAGGCGGGCGAAGGATGGGACTGACACAGACCCAACGCCTGGCCTACAAGTTGTTCGGGCCTAGGGCGGCACGATCTAGCCAATTGGAGAAGGTCGAGGAACAACTGCGCAAGGCGCAGATGCCGATCCGGGCAGACGCATATATCTCCAACTGCATCATGATGGGCATCGCAACGGCGGGCGTCGCGGTCTTCCTGTTGTTCGGTATCGCCGCGGTCTTCATCACGGCCCTCGGCCTTTCGCCGGTACTGTTCGTCATGCCGATCATCCTTGGCCCGATGTTCGGCTACATCGGCTTCGCAGCCTTGATGTCGACGCCGGCCAGCAATGCCAAGAAGCGCCGCAAAGACATCGAGATGCGCATGCCCTACGCGACGAACTACATCGCCGCCATGGCTAGCGCCGGTGTCATCCCGGCCGAGATCTTCCGCAGCCTAGCACGGCAGTACATCTACGGCGAGGTCGCCAAGGAAGCGGCGATGATCTTCAAGGACCTGCACGTCCACGGCATCGACATCGTCACCGCGCTACGTCGCAGCATGGACCGCACGCCGTCCGTCAAATTCCAAGAACTCCTGCAAGGCGCCATCACCACGGTCACCTCCGGCGGCGACCTGACGAACTACTTCAAACAGAAAGCCAGCCGGTACCAATGGGAGAACCGCGTCGAACAGAAGACCTTCATCGAGACCATGGGGCTCATGGCCGAGACCTACGTGACCGCAGCCGTTGCAGGGCCCCTGTTCCTGATTGTCATGATCGCCATCATGGCCCTCATGTCTGGCGGCGACCCAGGTCAGTTGCAGATGATCACCTACCTGCTCTTGCCCGTCATCAACGTCGGCTTCATGTTCGGACTGAAATCCATGATCCCGGAGGTGTGAGATGGGCGATGACGAAGGCTCATGGTACACCGACGATGACCCGGTGCCTGCTGTGCCCGTCGATCCCAAGGAAGCCAAGAAGAAGGCCCGTGCCGAAGCTGCCGCAGCGAAGACCGCTGCCAAGCTGAAAGCGAAGGCGGCCAAGAACGCCCGGGCCGCCCACAAGCAGGAAGCCAAAGGCCGCCCCGCCCGCGTCTTGCACAGTGCCCAACTGGGCGATCGGCTTCGCCACGGCGACATCGAAGTCCGTCCCTTCGACCGCCGGATGAAGGGTGTGCTGGACGCCATGGTGTTCCTGGCCCTTGGCCTGGTCGTCCTGGTGGTCGTGGGTCGGGTGGGCTTAGGCTTCGCCCTTGACATCAGTCAACTCACCTACCTCATCACGTTCATCGCAGCCATCCTGATGGGTGCGGGTTTCGTCTTCAACACCATCCGCTGGCGGGCCCTGCGAGGGGCGTCTGGCCAGAAGGTCCTGGAGAAGTGGAAGGCAGACCTGCAATTGACCATCGTCAGCATCCTGGCGCTGTTCATGGTGGTCTTCATCCTCGTCATCGAAGTGGCGGCATTGTTGGTCTTCATCGGGGTCATCACACCTGGCGAAGCGACGTTCACGTTCGCCGAGCAGTTCTCGCTGTTGGCTGCCATCATCTTGCTGGTGCAGGTGATGTCCTTTGTCGTCAGGGAGAACAATCTCAGCAGCTACCAGCCTCACCCCAGGGCGGTGCTGGCCAGCAACATCCTGACCCCCGTCGCGGGCGTCTTCATGGTGCTAGGCCTGTTGCTGGCCACGGGCTTGCCCCAATCGGTGGGGCTGCTCACCAACATCGCTGTCCGCCAAGGAATCTACGTGGTCACGGTGGGTGTGGGCTTGGAGTTCCTGGCCATGCGCATCCGGCTGCGCCTGCCGTCCGTGTACTCGCTGTTCATGGCAGCGGTGGAAGTGAGCCGCAAGGCCAACCCGGAGATGGTCACGGAGTTGCGCAAGCGCGCCATCCGCACCTACGTCGCAGCCATCGTGTTCGTGACGCTCACCATGGCCTTCGCCGGGGCCGCCATCACAGGCAACCTCTCCATCAACAACACCCGCATAGCGGTGGCCGCGGGTATCCTGTATGCTGGCACTGCCATCATCATAGGCGGGTTGGTGGTGCTCCGGGCCGTCCAGCGTAAACACCTGAATCGCGCGTCCTTGGATGACACGGATGACCTGTCCCGCCTCGTCGGCCAGAAGCGCCGTGACCCGGCGGCCATCGCTCGCATGGGCATCTATGCGGTCGGGGGCCTCATCAGTCTCATCTTGTTCATCGCGGCCGTGACGATGTTCGTCACTGCCGAAGAGCGTACGGAGATGGTGGAGGCCTTGGACCGCGACGGGGAGCTGATCGTGGTCGAAGAGATCCGCAGTTACAGCATCCTGGACATCCCCACGACCTACGCAACGGATGTGCTGTTGTTGTCCATCGTCGCCATCGCGGGTCCCTATGGCTACTTCTTCAACATGGAGTTGAAGCGCATCGAAGCCATCGACCAGAAGTTCCCTGACTTTTTGCGGGACCTTGCCGAATCGGCTCGTGCCGGCATGACCCTGCCACGTGCCCTGGTGACCGCAAGCCGCGGCACCTACGGGGCCTTGACGCCGGAGATCCACATCATGGCGGCGCAGGTAGAATGGGGTGTGGAGTTCGGGGAGGCCTTGGAGCGCTTTGCCCAGCGCACCCGCACGCCGCTCATCGACCGGACCGTGGCGCTCGTCGTCGAAGCCCAGCGGGCCGGTGGCAACGTGGTGGACGTCCTCACGGCGGCCAGCAACGACGCTCGGGAGATCAAGCAGATCGTCGCGGAGCGGACGGAGCAGATGAAGATGTACAACGTCGTCGTCTTCATCGCGTTCTTCGTGTTCATCGCCGTCGTGTTGATCCTGTCGGCACAATTCCTGCCGGCCTTCAAACAGGCCGTGGACGCTGCCACTGCCTGCAGTGGCGGCCAAGCTCAGAACGTCGGCGGCATCGTGCTGGCCCCGTTCAGTGTCGAGAAGTTCAATGACATCTTCTTCCACGGCGCGATCATCCAAGCCATTGGCGGATCGCTGGTGGGCGGTGTGATGACCAAAGGAACCCCTGTGGGGGGCTTCATGTCGATGTTCATCATGATGGTCGCCGCGTGGATCTCATTCCGCGTGATCCTCCCGGTGATGGCCGGTGGATGACGAAGGCAGCCTCCACGTCATCGAGGCCATCATGGCGGCCATGATCATTCTGCTCGCGGTCCTGTTCATGACGGCCACGACGTCCCCGTCGCCGGCGGAAGGCCAAAGCGGCTTGGATCTGGCCAAGGTCAGCGCAGACACGCTGCGGGTGCTGCAGCAACGGCCGCCGGAGACCGACATCGCACCGAATCCGGACCCCACTGTGGCCGCACGGCCCTACCCCAGTCGCTTGGATGAGTTGGTGGATGAAGTGCTGAAAGGCACAGATCTGACGGCCAATGAGGCGCTCATGCGCGAACTGGTCCCAGCAGGCAACCGTTACCAATTGCGCATCGACAATGGCGTGGATCACCTCGTTATCCTGCCCGTCGACACCGATTTCACCACCCAGCCCCGCGCCGCCAAAGCAGCAGAGACGTTCATCGTCCCCAGGTGGCAGGACAACAGTCTCCTTCTTGCAGACTGCAATCTGCTGCACCCTCCGGCGACGGTCCACACCCCCGGCGGCGACGGCCCCTTGACGCTGCTGCCCACAGATACCCTGACAGCCCCCAATGGCATGACCACGATGCTGGACGGGCGCACCTGGATGTCCTGGTGGACCGCTGCGCTGGCCGACGATGGCCTCGCCTCCGACAAGATCCCCCGTGCCGTCCTATACGGCTGGTGGATGTACAACAACGGCGGCGTCGACACTTGTTTCTTCGTCGGCCTCGGCGACGGCACGACGAGCCTGTACCCATCCTACGGCATCCAACTGGTGGTGTGGCCCATTGCGTAGGTACCTTGGCGACGATCGCGGGGGGCAGATGATGCTCCTGACCGCATTCGTGCTCGTCATCGGCTTCGTGGCCCGGTCCGGCATGGTGGCTCGAGCCACCCAGTTACCCGAGGCCACTCAAGCCGCCGCGGATCGCCCCATCTACATCGAAGCCGCGGCAGTGGCACGGGGAGTCGAGACCCTCATGGAGGATCTGAACAGCCTGGTCCCTGTCCGCGCCGACGGCACCAATGTCCCCGCTTACACCCAGGCGGTGGCGGATTCACTGGAACACTTGGTGATCCTGGAGTCCGCCCGTGGCTATCGCCTGCAATTGGATCCGGCCAACCCCCCCGGTTGCGATGATACGACGACCCCTGGCCAAGCGTTCGTCCATGCGACGTTCAGCTTGGCGGACACGGAGACCACGATCTCGTTCACCATCACGTACGACATCTACGATCCATGGTCCAATGGCCCCCCTTCCACGGATCCCCAGACCACGTGGACCGACGGCTACATCATCACCGATCCCACTGATGCAGACGTGGATGCTCCGGTCACCAGCTGCACCTGAGGACTGGCAAACCTCTATCTGATACAGAGGTGGTCCCAGGGTCGTGCGCGGCGACGAACGGGCCATGACGGCCCCCATCTCATTCGCCATCGCTGGCGTGGTCATGATCACGAGCTTGGCCGCGGTGGTCTTGACCACCCAAAGCATGGGCTCCGGCCAAGGTGGCGACTCCCTGGAGGCGACCACGCTCAACGCCCAGGCCGAAGGCCTGCTGCGCCTGCTGCTGGAGAGCCCTGGCTACGTGGGGCCCCTCGCATGGGACCCTTCGGAGGGTCAAGACGCGGACGACCTGTCCCGCCTCGGTCTGCTGGGCACCCACTCAGGCTACCTGGAATTGAGCAAGTTCCAGAATCTGCGTAGTGCGCCGTACGCTGCCGGGGACGACGACCTCGTCAACTACCCCGAAGCTCGGGACGCTCTAGGCCTCACCGACCAAGGCCTCGATTTCCATATCCGGGCATACCCAAGTCTTGCCGATGTCCGCCAGAAACTGGCGCAGAATATCAAAGACCCCAACATGCACATCACGTACCTGGGTCACGTCGAGGGCGGTGTCGAGAGCGACCCCAGCGCCCAGCCCACCTTGGGGGCACTCACCTGCTACCAAAGTCCCCACGCGCCGACGTCGTACATCTACGACATCGACATAGGTGACCTCAACGCCCACACCCACATCTCCGTCAGCCTTGGCATCAAGCAAGGCGGTACGGGGCCTGCCATCGAGGCAGCCGATGTCGCCGAGATCTCTCCTGCCGACGGCCACACTGCCACGGTCCGGGTGACCGTCCCGAACTACGGCAACGTGGGGTGTGACGCGACCACCGAAGTCCAACTCGCTGTATCGGACCCCTCGGCCACGCTCGTGAGCACCACACTCTACCCGTCTCTGGATGGCGACGCGCCGGCCGCCGCCGCACGGGACTTCCACTTGTCTGCCGGCACCACAGCCGTCCAAGAAGGCAGCAAAGTCACCGTCAGCTACATCGGCGCCTCGGAAGGGGACGCCATCGACTGGGCGGTCTACGACGAAGCCGGTGGCGCTGCCCCCATCCTCACAGGGACCGTCGATCCAGCCCCCAAGAAGAGCATCGACCAGTGGTTCAGCTTCGATGCACCCTCGGTCACCACTGCGGGCTTCTACCGCATCGAAGCGACCCACACGCCGAGCACGGGCTCTGTCCAGACCTCGGTCCGCTACCTCGCCGTCCATGACAGCGGCATGCCTCCAGTCCCCTTCACAGACCCCAGTGGCGGGGCGACCACCCCCTCTGATGCAATGCTCACTGAGGCCAAGTGGATCCATGACCTGGCAGCCCGTTTCTGTGCCAGGGCAGCCGACGATGCAGGACTGCTCCTGCTCGACACTGCATCGGGGCCGCAGACACCGGCTCAGATCAACGCCGAGGTGGCTTCCCAGTGCCAGGTCCGGGTCAACGAAGGCTATGGCACCTTCCAACCACTCAATGTCATCACGAGGCACGGCGACATCTACTACGACACCAAGGACTCGGCCAACAGCCTGTGTCGGCTCCTCCTGGTGGGGCAAGCCGCAGGGCAATGCGATTGGCAAGCCGCTGACGCCACCCTGGAGTACACCAATGTGCTCGTCATCGGCAGCCAGGCAGCCCACAACAACCTGGTCGCCAACGATTTCAAGAAATCCGTGGCCAAATGGGTCGACGCCGGAGGCACCCTCATCGTATTCGGAAGCGCCGACTCCCGGCAATGGATGCAGAGCGGCCTAGGCATCGGCCATGCTAGCTCCAGTGGAGGCATCACGGCGCCGGATGTGACACACCCCGTCCTGACCCGCCCGAACCAATTGGATTGGCAGAACTACGAGGATCTACAAGACCAATGGGCCGTGGACTCGAATGATTTCACGTCGGTCACGGTCCAGGGTGGCCATCCCATCACGGCGGTCAGTGACCCCGGTGCCTATGGGGAAGGAAACGTCTTCCTGACCACTTGGCAACCCCACGACATCTTCGGCAGTGGCGTGACCCCCATCGAAGGCCGCGCGCTCCTCGACAACATGATCTCCCTCAGCTACCGGGACCTATACCTGGACTACGGTCCAGAACTGCCCCCAGGTGCCGCCACGGTGCCCGCCCTGGGGCGGGGGCTCATCGAACACGACAAACTCGGCCTCGTGGAGATGGACTTCGTCATGTATGTGTTCAAGGGCTCGGGCGCTTAGCCCCACGTCCGGTTAGGGCCAGCGTCCGTCGCTTTCAAATACAAAACACTGGTTTTCGTATTCCATATTTGAAGGTTGAGCAACGGCGCCTTATACGCTCGGCGCCGAGTTCTCCTTATGCTCATGCGCCGCGACGACCGTGGCACCTCGTCTCCTTTTGCCTTCGCCATCGCGGGGGTCATCCTCCTTGCCGTCATCGGATCTCTCCTGGTCGCCACCCAGATCGGTCCCGGGGACGCCGGCGGCCTCCAAGAGGAAGTCCGCAGGGGAGATGCTGAATCACTTCTGGACATCCTGATGGAAAGCTCCGGCGTAGGCTGGGAATCCGGACCTGACAGCCTCACCAGCGTCGGCATCCGCGCCGACAACGGCAGCGGCCTCGACCTCGCGCGCCTGCAATCGATGCACGGCGCACTCTACGACGCCAGCGCCAATGGCAAACTCGACTACAACGAGACCCTGGCACTCCTCGGTCTTGATCCCGACAGCGGGGCCCGGTTCCATCTGCGCATCGCGCCCGTGGGGCTGCAAGCGGTCCTTACGGAGGACCTGTCTGGCATCCGGACCGCCTACATCGGCGACTTCACCGGCGTCGACACCAGTTTCGCCGTCCCCCTAGGGACCCCCCAAGAAATGATCGACGCCGCCATCGCAGACATCGAAGCCGACATCGAACTGGTGGCCGTCACCGAACGGGACGCTCTCGTCCAACTGGGCCTAGGCTACAATGACCAGATCCACCTGCTAGACATGGACATCGACGCCGGCATCCCGCCGGTGCCCGCAGTGCCCCTCGACACCCTCGTGGACCCGGCACTGCTCGAAGGCGACGTGTTCCCAGATCAGAAGCAATACCTCGACCTCGTGCTACCAAGCCGTCTCAACGAGTACGAAGTGCTCGTCGTCGGCAGCAACATCGACCATTCCACCTTGACCAGCAACGCGGTCAAATCCACCATTGAAGACTGGGTCTTGGCCGGGGGTACCCTACTGGTCTTCGGCAGCGATTCCCAGAGTTTCCAATGGATGGAAGCCATCATCGGCGTCGGCATCGAGACCGCCAACGGCGGCGCCTACGCACCCGACGTCGACCACCCCGTCCTCAAAGAGCCCCACCCACTGGATTGGCCCTCCTACAACACCTTCGAGCAAGCGTGGGGTGGCAAGACCGGTGGCCAGAACAACTTCGACGAGACCTTCCAGCACGTCATCAGCGACGAAGACGGCGACGTTCTCGCCATCAGCCTTGACGGAGCCTTCGGGGATGGCCGCATCTTCCTGAGCACCTTCAGGCCTGCCGACATCGCCGACGAGATCAATCTAGGCGAATCGATGAACCTCATCAACAACCTCGTCGTCTACGCGGACCGCAGCCACTTGTTCCTGGACTACGGGCCGGCCCCACCCCAAGACCAGAGCGTCGGCGCCGCTAGCCGCATCTCTCACGTCTGGGACAATGAACTGGGCCAAGTGCCCGTCCGGGTCACTGTCCTCGTCTGGGGCTGATCACCAGTTCGTGATGACAAGCTGGACTTCACGCCCAAGAAACGCTGCGAAGCCCACAAGGAACGTCCACAGCACGGCGCGAGTGAACCAAACAGGCTCGTCAGCCACGCCCGTCGATGCCCCCGCCTGGGTAAGGGGATTGCGGGTGGGTCCTCGGGGCTTCCATCCGTCGCTCCTTTCAACCGCGTCCACTTGGACCACCTGTGTCTAACCTGCGCGATGTCGCCCAGGAAGTCGTCAATGAAGACGAGTTCGAAGCCCTCCTAGCCCGTGCCGCGGAAGCCAAGGCCGCCAAGGCTGACCCCGGCGCCGCCCAGAGCAAAGCCGTGTCGGCCCCCAAGGCCTACATCGGCTTCGAGCCCAGCGGCACCGCCCACATCGGCTGGATGGTCTGCACCGACACCATCAGCAGGCTCATCGACGCCGGCTTCGACGTCACCATCCTACTGGCTGACTGGCACGCCCAGATCAATGACAAACTGGGTGGAGACCTTCACGCCATCCATCGCTGCGCCGAATACATGACCGACGCCTTCGAAGCGCTCGGCGTCAAGAAGGACAGCGTCACTTACCGCTTCGCTCGCGAATTCGCCGGAGAGAGCGACTACTGGGCCACCGTCATCCAAGTCGCCAAGAGCACCACCCTCGCCCGCATGCGCCGCGCCATGACCATCATGGGTCGCAGCGAAGACGAAGGAGACGCCGACATGAGCAAATTCCTGTACCCCGCCATGCAGGTCGCGGACATCTTCCACATGGACATCGACCTCGCCTACGGCGGGATGGATCAACGCCATGCCCACATGCTCGCTCGGGATGTCGCCAAGAAACTGGGGCGCAAGGCACCCGTCGCCTTCCACACCCCCCTCGTGCCCAACCTCAAGGGAGGCGTGGGTCGCATGGACCCGGCCGAGTCCAAGATGAGCAAGTCCGACCCCACGAGCGGCATCTTCCTGCATGACGATGACAAGACCATCGCAGGCAAGATCCAGAAAGCGCACTGCCCCGCCGGCGAAAAAGACGACAACCCGGTGCTGGACCTGCTGCGCCTCGTGATCTTCCCCCGCTTGGCAGACGGCCTTCACATCGACCGCCCCGAAAAGTTCGGCGGCCCGCTCCACTATGCATCCTACGCGGACGTCGAGACCGCCTTCGTGGACGGTGGCCTGCACCCCATGGACCTCAAGAACGGGGTTGCTCAAGCCCTCATCAAGCTCATGCAACCGGTGCATGCGTACTTCGAGGCGCACCCCGACAACCTCGCCTTCGTCGAGGGGCTCAAGCGGACGAAATAAGCCGCGTCATCAACGCGTCCAGTACCCTGGCTTGCTGCGCCGGGCCGTGGAGCTGCCGCTCCATCACGGGGCCTGCGGCGGGGTCCCAGGTCAAGTCGTAGCAGATCTCCTCCAACAGAAGGCCCTCCGGGCTTGCCAGGCCGAAGGTCGCATGGGCTTCGCCGGAGGCCAGTGCCACAAGGATATCCTGCACCGTCGCTCGGCCCCGCCCCACGGCGATGGCGGCGGCGACCATGCGACGCACTTGGTTCCACAAGAATGCCTGGCCGCGCACATGGAACACCCACCACTCGTCCCGCTCCTCGACTTCAAACGACATCACCCGGCGAATGGGGTCGCGACCATCGAGACGAGCAAAGGCGGTCATGTTGTGCTCTCCCACGAAAGCCGCGCAAGCGGCGCGGATCACCTCTAGGTCCTCCCCGGCCTTGGGGGCGTGGTACGCATACTGGCGCCACTTGGCTCGGCGGGGGTCGAAGTCGTCCGGCACTTCCGTGGCGCCGGTGATCCAGATGCCCGGCGGCAGGTGCTGCTGGGTCGCCGGAACGATGCCCTTGAGATGCCTCCGGTCCAGTGTACAGACCGCGACGTTCATGGCCGCACAGACGCCACGATCCGTGCGGCTGCCAGCCCGCCACGAACGGGCCACAAGGCCCTCCTTGGCCAATGCACGCAGCATGTGGTCTTCGACGGTCCCGCCCTCCGGTTGGCGAGCATAGCCTGAGAACCGGCCGTCATATGCAAAGCGCAGAGCGACGCGCACAACCCTGCGACGTCAAAGGCCCCAAAAAGTACCCCTGGTCTTCACCCGTGTGCCCATCCTGGCCACTTTCAAGCCCACCCCCGAGGAGCGCGGCCTGATCGAACGACGGCTCCCCGTCCGGTGGCTTTGTGATGGCGCTGACCCCGGTGGCTGCGAGGGGATGCTTTCCCTGTGGCCCCGCAAGGAACTTCGAGGTGCCGCCTTGACGTGGCATGACCTGCCGGACGTCCAGTGGCTCAAGGTCATCACGGCGGGGGTCAACCACATCGGCTGGCCGGAGATCCCCGAGCACGTGGTCGTCATGAGCACCCCCGACGCCACGAGTGAGGCCATCGCCGAATACTGTCTGGGAGCGGTCATCGCCTGGGCCCGTGGGTTCCAGCAGAGCACCGCAGACATCCATGCAGGCCGCTTCCGCGTCGGGCAACCCACCCGGGCCGTCGCAGACCTGAAGATTGGCATCGTGGGCCATGGAGGCCTCGGCAAG
>JBFGSX010000021.1:0-11921 GCA_041566495.1 Thermoplasmatota archaeon | reverse complement strand
TTTCTTGGCCGGCTTCTTGGCTGCCGCGCGATCTTCTGCGAGCGTCGCCTTGAGGTATTGCCCGGTGAAGCTCGCCTCGACTTGCGCCACGTCTTCGGGCGTCCCTTCAGCGATGATCAAGCCACCGCCGTCGCCACCTTCGGGGCCCAGGTCGATGACCCAATCCGCGCACTTGATGACATCCAGGTTGTGCTCGATGACGACCACGGTGTTGCCGCCGTCCGCCAAGCGCTGCAGGACCCCGAGCAGGTGCTTGATGTCGTGGATGTGCAGGCCCGTCGTCGGTTCGTCCAGGATGTAGAGCGTGCGGCCCGTGCCGCGCTTGCTGAGTTCCGTGGCGAGCTTGACGCGCTGTGCCTCGCCCCCTGAGAGTTGGGTGGCTGGTTGGCCGAGGCGGATGTAGCCGAGACCCACGTCGGCAAGCGTGTCCACCTTGTTCCGGATGGCGGGGACCGGGGCGAAGAAGTCGATCGCCTCTTCGACACTCATGTCAAGGACTTCTCGGATGTTCTTGCCCTTGTAGCGGACCTGCAGGGTCTCCTTGTTGTAGCGAGCACCCTTGCAGACCTCGCAGGGGACGTAGACGTCCGGCAGGAAGTGCATCTCGATCTTCACGACTCCGTCCCCTTGGCACGCTTCGCAGCGACCCCCCTTGACGTTGAAGCTGAAGCGGCCGGGCTTGTAGCCGCGGGCCTTGGCTTCTTGGGTCTGAGAGAACAGGTCTCGAATCGGCGTCCAGAGTCCGGTGTACGTGGCCGGGTTGCTGCGGGGGGTACGGCCGATGGGGGATTGGTCGATATCGATGACTTTGTCGACGTTCTTCAGACCGTCAATCTTGTCATGTTCCCCGGGGCGTTCGCCACCCACCCGCTCCAGGTGCTTGAGGGTCCCTTTGAACAGGGTCTCATTGATGAGCGTGGATTTGCCGCTGCCACTGACGCCCGTCACGGCGACGAACTTGCCGAGGGGGATGTCTGCAGTGACGTCCTTGAGGTTGTTGGCGCGAGCACCGACGATGCGGATCTTCTTGCCGTTGCCTTTGCGCCGGGTCTCGGGGACGTCGATGCGCAGTTTGCCTGCCAGGTATTGGCCGGTGAGGCTCTTGGTGACCTTGGAGACCTGTGTGGGGGTGCCGGCGGCCATCACCATGCCTCCATGTTCCCCGGCGCCGGGCCCGAGGTCGATGAGGTAGTCCGCTTCCCGCATGGTGTCCTCGTCGTGTTCGACCACGAGGACCGTGTTGTCGAGGCTTTTGAGGTGATGCAGGGTCTCGATGAGGCGATGGTTGTCTCGCTGGTGCAGGCCGATGCTCGGCTCGTCCAAGACGTACAGGACGCCTTGCAGGCCGCTGCCGATCTGACTGGCCAAGCGGATGCGCTGGGATTCGCCACCACTCAGGGTGCCGCTGCTGCGGTCCAGGCTCAGATAGCCCAGGCCGACGTTGTCCAAGAAGCGCAGACGGGCCACGATCTCCTTGAGGATCTCACGGGCGATGTCATTCTGGCGGGCGCTGAAGCGCTCGGGCAAGGACTCGTACCACGCCAAGGCCTTCGTGACACTGAGGCGAGTGGAAGCTGTGATGCTCTCTTTGTCCACCTTGACGGCCAGGACCTGGGGCTGTAGGCGCAAGCCTTTGCAGCCGCTGCAGGGGCGTTCCGCCAGGAAGCCACGGATGCGTTCCTTGGCGCGGTCCGAATCGGATTCGGTGAGCAGTCGGGTCAGGCGGTTGGCGATGCCTTCCCATTGGGATTCACCGCTCCAGGAGCCGTACTTGATCTTGGTCGCCTCGGGGGCACCGTACAGGATGATCTCCTTGTGCGCGGCGGGCAGGTCGCACCAGCGCGCCGTGATGTCGATGCGGTATTGGGTGCAGACCTGGCGGAGCCAGCGACCCATCCACGACTTGAAGATGAAGACCTCGTGGTGGAAGCAGCCTTTCTCAATGGATTTCAGCTGGTCCTTGATGATCTTGTTCTCGTCGGGTTCGAGGCTGGCCCCCAGGCCGCTGCACTTGGTGCATGCGCCTTGGGGTGCGTTGAAACTGAACATGCGGGGCGTCAATTCCGGCAGCACCGCGCCGTGTTCGGGACAACCCCATGCCTCGGAGTACAGCCGCTCTTCGCCGTCGACGGCGGCGATGCTGACCAGACCTTCGGCGATGCCGAAACTGGTCTCGATGGCGTCGGCGAGGCGCTCGCGGACATCTTTGTTGACCACCAGGCGGTCCACGACCGCTTCGACGGTGTGCCGAAGTTTGCGGTCCAGTTCCCACTTGTCGCCGACCTCGCCCATCTGCCCATCGACGCGGACGCGGACGAAGCCCTGGGCTTGCAGGTCCTTGAACAGTTTGACGTACTCGCCTTTGCGGTCGCGGATGACTGGGGCCAGCACCATGAGTTTGCTGCCTTCTGGCATCGCCATGACCTCGCTGACGATCTGGTCGACGCCCATTTTGCCGATGGAGCGGTCGCAGAGGTGGCAGTGGGGCGTGCCGACGTGGGCCCACAGCAGGCGCAAGTAATCGTAGATCTCGGTGGTGGTGCCGACCGTGGAGCGGGGGTTGCGGCTCGTGGTCTTCTGGTCGATGCTGATGGCAGGACTCAGCCCTTCGATGTGTTCCACTTCGGGCTTCTTCATCTGGCCCAGGAACTGCCGGGCGTACGCGGAGAGGCTCTCCACGTAGCGGCGTTGACCTTCGGCGTAGATGGTGTCGAAGGCCAAGCTGGACTTGCCGCTGCCGCTGAGGCCCGTGACGACCACGAGCTTGTTGCGAGGGATCTTGACGTCGATCCCCTTCAGGTTGTGCTCCCGGGCACCCTTCACGATGATATGGTCGGCCATCGAAGTGGTTCCAGCCGACTCGGCGATTTGGTATAGGGATTGCCGCAGGGGCCGGTGAAACTGTCACCGCACCCGCTCGGCGCCCTGGGGGGTCTCCGTCGGGGCGCCGCATGCGCCCGAGGCGAATGCCGAAGGTCATAAGGTGCCCCTGGAGATGACCTTGCATGGCCAGTTCCACCACCGACACCGCCATCGGTGTCATCCTCATCGTCGTCGGCGCCGCCTCCCTCTTCGGATGGCTCAACATCGGCTTCATCGTCACCCTGGCAGCCATCGCTGCCATCGTCGTCGGTGTCCTGGTCCTCATGGGCAAATTCAGTGGCTCCAGCCTCATGGGCATCGTGCTGCTGGGCGCAGGTATCCTACTCCTCGTACCCAACGTCGTAGGGGATGCCCTGGGCAACGTCCTGAGCACCGTCGCCGCTGTCGTCTTGGTCGTCCTGGGCGTCCTGAAGCTCATGGGCAAGTGGTGAACCAGACCAGCAGGCTTCAAGTGCCCCAGGCTTTGGCCGATGCATGGGAAAAGCGGATGCAGGCGACGCCATCGTGGGAGCCTCGCTCTTCGGCCTGGCCTTCATGCTCTTCCTCGGCGCCTTCGGGGTGCCGTTCTTTGACTGGCTGACCGAGATCCTTCTCGTGGTCGCCGGCGTCCTGATGCTGCGCGGTGAGCTCGGCGCCAATGGCAAGGTCGGCTGGGCCCTCATCATCCTGGGCCCTGCGTTGTTCATCCTGCCGGCGTTCCTGCCCGCGCTGACCATGCTCGTCATGATCGTCGCCACCCTCGGCTTGATCACGCTGGGTGCGACGAAATTCCTAGGCCTCTGGTGAGTCGCCTAGGAAGTGGCCCATGCGTTCCTTCTTGGTGCGCATGTAGTCCTCGTTGTGCTCGTGGTGCCCCACTTCCAAGGGCACCCGCTCCGTGATATCAAAGCCCAGTTCCGATAGGGCCTCGACCTTGTCAGGGTTGTTGGTCAGCAAGCGGATGCTCTGGATACCCAAGTCCTTCAGGATGTCCCGGGCGGCCTCGTAACTGCGGGCATCGACCGGGTGGCCCAATTCCAGGTTGGCATCCACCGTGTCCAAGCCCTTCTCTTGCAGTTCATAGGCGGCGATCTTCTCGATGAGCCCGATGCCACGGCCTTCCTGGCGCAAGTACAAGACCACGCCTTGGCCAGCGGCCTCGATCTGGCGCAGGGACGCCTCCAGTTGGGGGCCGCAGTCACAGCGCAGGCTGTGCAGGATGTCCCCGGTCAAGCACTCGGAGTGCACCCTGGTCAGGAGCTCCGTCGCACCCATGACATCGCCCTTGACGATCGCTGCGTGCTCCTTGCCGGTCGGCACGTCACGGTACGCCACGATGCGGAAATCTCCAAGCGCCGTCGGCAACGACGCTTCTGCGCCACGGACAGCTACGGCCGAGTAAGCACCCATCTGTGAGGTGCGCGACGGGGGTGCGTCACAAAGCCGTTTGGGGAAATCGTTGCGGGGGCCTTTTTCATGGCCAAGCGCTCCGGCCGTTGATGAAGGAGAGCGGGCTCTTCGCCCGACCCCTAGCCTGGGTCAAGGAACGCGCACCCCAAGTGCACCGTTTCCTGACGCGTACAGACAAGCCGTACCCCCTGGTCCGGGAGGCCGGTGGCATCGGCGCATTCCTGCTCCTGCTGGCTGTCGTCCTATGGGGCAGCACCGGCCAGACCTTCCTCGTCGACAGCCCCGTCGTCGTGGTGGAATCAGGCAGCATGATGCACTGCGATGGCGGCCCTCCCGGCCCCAGCCTCGGCCGGAATTGCGAGCGCGCCGACGGCGTACCGTACGGTAGATTCGGCACCATCGATCCAGGGGACCTCATCTTCGTCAAAGACGTGGACAAGACCGGCCAGGTACAGACCTGGGCGGACTCCGTCGCCCGGTGCGACCAGTTCACAGGCTACCAAGACTGCGGCTGCGACGGCGTGGAGACCTACGGCGCCTGCGGTGACGTCATCATCTTCGCCAAGACCAGCGGCAATGGCCCCCCGATCATCCACCGCGCCATGCTCTACCTGGAGATCCATGGGGATGGCACCTACAGCATCGACATGCCGGAGAACTGGGGCTGCGACGACCTGGTCCGCGTGCCCCTCACGGAATTGCAGAACAACTGCCTGGCCCGCCTAGGCTTCACTCAACTGCACGACCACGGCACCGTTCTCGAATCCCTTGGTCCGGAGTTCTCTGGTTTCCTCACCCGTGGGGACAACAATGAGGGTGGCGACCAAGGTCGTGGCAGCGGCACCGAACCCTACCCGGTACGCACCCAGAACGTCCTGGGCAAGGCCCGGGGCGAACTACCCTGGCTCGGCCTCGTCAAGCTGTTCGTCAGCGACCTCGGTGCCGGCTCCACGAACTACCGTGACGCCAGCCCCGACCCGAAGCTCCTGATGGGTGTCAGCCTGGCTGTCATCATCCTCAGCCCTGTGGCTGTGGAACAGACCGTGACGCTCATCCAGAAGCGCCGTCAACGCCGGGAAGACCTGGAAGACGAGGAATAATCCCGCAAGGCACCCTGCAGGAGGCCTGCAAGAGTCACACCGTCCAGCAGCGGCGCCCACGCTAGGTGCGTTGACTTGGCTTGCGTCCAGGTGCCTTAGATGAGGCGGTTCTGGATCTTGGGGCGGAACTCGACGACGTTGCGGATCATCTCATCCTCAGCCAGGACTTGGCGCGTGGAGTCGATGGGGCAGCTCATCTGGATCTCGCGGGTGCGGCCGTAGCGGCCTTTGCTGATGACGCGGGCGGTGAAGATGCCCAGCATGTCCAGCTCGCTGATCAGGTCCGTGATACGGCGCTGGGTCAGGACATCGCAACCGGTCTGCTTGCACAGATCCTTGTAGATCGCGAAGACCTCGCCCGTGGTGAGTGTGTGGATGCGTTGTTCGCGGTTGGATTCCTCACCGAGGATCGTCGCCAGCAGGACCAACTTGGATTGGGTGGGCAGGGTCCGGACGACCTCGCTGATGCGATCCAGTTCGATCTTGTTCTGGGCTAGGCGCACGTGGGCTTCGCCGACGGTGCCGTGGCGTTCCCGCTCGCACAATTCGGCGGCGACGCGCAGCAGGTCCAGGGCACGGCGAGCATCGCCGTGTTCGCGGGCGGCCAATGCGGCACACAACGGAATGACGCTGTCTTCGAGGACGTCGGGCTTCAGGGCCATGTCGGCGCGCTGGGCCAGGATGTCCTGCAGTTGCTCGGCGTCGTAGGGAGCAAAGATCATGCTCTCTTCCCCGAGGCTGCTCTTGACACGGGGGTCAAGGAATTCAGTGAACTTCAGGTCGTTGCTGATACCGATGACACTGACCTTGTTGTTGAGGAGGTCGGTGTTGATGCGGGTCAGCGTGTAGAGGACTTCGTCGCCTTTGAGCTTGTCCACTTCGTCGAGCACGATGATGGTGACCTCGCCGCTCTTGCGGGTGGGGTCTCGCTCCCAGCGTTCTTGGTCGTTCTTCATGTTGCCATCGACGTAGCGGCGCAGAGCGTCGTACACTTCGTCGGTCGGCCAACCTGTGAATGGAATGCGGTGGCTCCACTTGTCCGCCGGCACGAAGGCGTTGGCGATGTTCTGGAGCACACGGTATTGGGTGTCCACGACCTCACAATTGATGTAGATCATGTTCACGCGCTTGCCAAGTTCTTGGCCCTTGGCGCTGAGTTCTTTACCGACGTACTTCACGCACGCGGTCTTGCCGGTGCCGGTCTTGCCGTAGATGAAGACGTTGCTAGGCGTCTCTTGACGGAGTGCCGGGACCAGGATGGATCCGAGTTGACGGATCTCACTGTCCCGGTGAGGCAGGTCTTCCGGCGTGTAAGACGAGCGCATGACTTCCTTGTTTCGGAAGAGCGGCTCGACTTCCAAGAGCTGCCCAAATAGATCGTTGACCACCACTGATTATGTCCTCCCAATTATGTGAATCTGCATTTTCAGCCCATATGAAGCGTGCTTGCGACCCTCCCACAGGTCGCATGCGCAGCAAGGGTTCGATGCGAAGCAAAACGGTCCAAAGTGGCACCGCACAAATAGGTTGCCGAGCCATTTTGCCTACCCCTTCATTTCCTGTGGAATGGTCGCCTCCTGAAAATGACGATATCTGCGCTTCCGATGACGGCTTATCGGGTTCCAACAGAAGGGTGATTCCTGGCGGGCTCCGGGCGCGGGCATCCGATTTCACTTGGAACGGCTTGGTCCGAGGGGCTTCCAGAGGCCACTGTCGAAGGCGCGTAGGCTGAGGTGCTGTGACGCTGTGGCTGGCATTTTGCGATCAGGGCCGGGGGCGTGGATCGAGCCCCGGACGGGGCCGCGGGGATGGGCCTGGGGCTTTCAGGCCGTGAAGCCGTCGCGCACCTTGACCGCCATGCCGCGGTCAAAGTCGCCCACTTCCTCGGGCGCCATCAAGACCTGTCCGAGGGCGATGAGCTGGTCGGCCTCGTCGACCACCAGGCACTCGTCCCCTGGCCGCAGGGCCGGATCCATCGCCAAGACGAACTGGGCGAAGACCGACTTGCCTTCGCGGTTGAATGGCACGGAGTCCGCAGCGACGACGACCCGCAAGGCCGGGGCCGGCAAAGCTGCGTGCAGGAGCTTGGCCCCTGCGGGCTTGAGTGTGAACAGGCCATCTCCGGCGCGCAGGCTCAGGACATGTTCGTCCAAGTGGGCGGTGCGCATCTTACCGGTCTTGCGGCTGCTTTCACAGCGCAATGGTGTCGGCTCGGAATCAGCGATGGCTTGGGCCACCGCGTCGCTGCGGGCCTTGGCCACCGGGACCACTTGCTCTGGGTCCTCGGGCAGCGGATTCGCGGCCAGGGCCTTGTGGACCGCTTCGGGAGACGCCAAGCCACTCAGCACGGCGCCGGCGCCCAGGCCCAACTGGTAATCTGCGGTGCGAAGCACTTGCAGGAGGTCTCGGCTGACCCCTTCCCCGGGCAAACCGGGGCCGGGGATGCCCGGCATGAAGTCGTGGCCAGCCAGCAAGAGGTCCTTGGTCTCCCCCACCCAGCCCATGTGTTCCCGGTCCAGGCCTTCGAGGCGCGGCAGCACGGATTGGGCGAACGGGTATGCTTCGTCCAGGCCCAACGGGACCGGGCCGAGGCTGCTGATGACGAAATGGTCCTGATCCGCGTCCAGGGGGCCGGCGATGCCGGCGCCAAAGGGCTTCGACTGGGGCTCCTTGTGCATGGCGATCTCCCGCTTCTCCTCTCCGGCCGCCGCGTAGGGGGTCTCCATGGGAGCCTCCACGGGCTGGCCCAAGGGCGTCAGGCGGGTGACGAGGCGGTCGCGGATGCGCGCAAAGGCAGGGCGGCGGTGGGTGTTGCTTCCCGTGTAGCGCAGGGCCTTGTCGCCGCTGAGGGGTTCCCGCTGCTCGAGCCAGGCCTGGAAGGCAGGCTCGCCGAGGCGACGGGTGGCGGCGGCGAGCATCGGGTGGGCTGCAGCGCGTTGCTCGACCAGTTCCCATAGGGTGCCGGTGCGGATCGATTCGCGGATGCGGCGGATGTCGCTGAAGCAGACATCCAGGTTGTGCAGGGCAAGGGCGCGCTCAGCGGCGAAATGGATGTCCCGTCCTTCCCGTTCCTTGATGCGCTCCCCGGCGGCCTTCGCGCCACCAGCGGCTTCGCCGTCGACGCGGCGGCCGCGGTGCTTCTGTTTCAGGGCCTTCGTGATCTCTTGGGGCGTCCAATCTGCCAGGAAGCGGCTGCTGAAAGGCCATTCTTGCAGGTCCTCCACGTGCAGGGTGCCTTCGGGGACCATGATGCGGCCATCTTTGGCGTACTTGGCGTAGCTACTGGAGTCGAAGAGGTCACAGCCGAGGGCCGTGGCCAGGGGGAACACAAGGGGGTGGCCCGCGCCGAACAGGTGGACGGGGCGGTCCTTGCGCAGCTGGGATTGACTGTGGATGATGACATCCACCAGTTCGGGGTACATCTGGCGCTCCATGATGGGCACCACGCCACCGATGGTGGTGTAGCCGGCGTCCAGTTCCCGGTAGCTGTGGGCGCAGTCCCGGCGCAGGTCCGTGAAGAGGCCGCCTTGCACCGTGGTGTTGAGGATGGTGCCATCGTGCCCGGCGCCTTGGGGGGCTGCACGGCGCTCTGCCAGCACGTCCGCGGAGAGCTTGGTGCGCTCGATGGTGGTGGCCACGGCCTGTTCGGCCTCTTCCCGGCTCATATCCGGCGTCACGAAGAGGTCGAGGCAGGTCGCCACATCGACGCCCATGTCCGCCTGGAACTGCACGATCTCCTTGGGGCCCACTTCCACGTCTCCGTAGACGTACATTTGGAAGGTGCCCGAGTCCGTCATCAAGGCGCCGTCCCAGTCGATGAGCTTGTGCACACCGTCGGTGAGCGCCGCTTCACGCAGGTGTTCGTGCTTGTGGATGACGTAGGAGTTGGTGATGACCATCTCTGCGCCGAACTTCTCCTTCATCTCGCGGGGCGTGACGAGGTCGATGTTCGGATTGATCACCGGCATCAGGGTGGGGGTGGTCACGTCGCCGTGATTGGTGCGGAAGCGGCCGATGCGACCGGCAGCAGCACGGCCCTGGATGTCGAAGGTCAACGACGCTGCGAGTCAGGCATTGTTGATGAAGGCCCCGCCCCCGGGGACGGTTTGTTCACTTGCTGATGCGGGCCACGGGGGCCGGCTTGGCAACGGGGCGGGGGGCCGCGTGGCGACGGGGTCGGGCGATGTGCCTGATCGGGATCGTCGCGTAATGCATCGGGCGGACACTGCGGTACGACAGGTAGGCGTACATGGGGGCGCACAGGAAGAACATCCCATACATGGCCAGCCAGAACGGCAGGACCGCCC
The DNA here is from genome assembly GCA_041566495.1 of Thermoplasmatota archaeon. Taxonomy (GTDB): domain Archaea; phylum Thermoplasmatota; class E2; order JACPAO01; family JAHFTW01; genus JBFGSX01. The sequence goes on along the minus strand of JBFGSX010000021.1, from coordinate 2,242 downwards.
CGACGGGATTGGCGTGGCCGCCGACCCACCAGACATAGGCGTTGTATGCTGCCACTGCAAGCATCGTGTGGCCGACGAAGCTCTCGAACTTCGTGACCCGCCAGGCCCGGAAGAACGCCCGGGTGCGTCCCCGGCGTCCGCCGCTGTCCTTGGGTGTGCGCACGAAGGGGGCCTTGAACCCCATCATGCATTTCAGCACGGCCACCATATTGGTGAACTTGATCGCGAACCACATCCCTTGCACGAGCAAAGCTTCTCGGAGTTTCCCATGCCCTGCGGTGGCCAATACGAGTCGTAACCTCACCATGCTATCCACCAGAAGGAACGCCGGGATCAACGCAAGCAACGCCAGCTCATGCTGGTGGTGCAGCGCGGCATCGTAGCCAAGGATGGGGCCCATGCCCAAGTAGAGCAGCGAGGCGGCGATCATGGTGACGAACACGCCATCGAACCAATGCAGGTTGGAGGTCAGGAAATCCGCCTTCTGGCGGACCGTCATGTGGGAGCGGAGGATCAACCAGCCGCGGGTGAACAAGATGCGGACGTTGCCGAACGCCCAGCGATGGAACTGCTTCTTGTAGGCCTCGAAGGTCGCTGGCATCAAGCCATGGCCGAAGCTCTGGTCGATGTACAATGAGTTCCAGCCGGCCGCCACGAGGCGGACGCTGACTTCGGCATCTTCGCAGATCTGGTCAGGGGCGAAACCCCCCACTTCATCCAGGGCTCTCTTGCGGATGATGCCCATGGTGCCACAGAAGATGATGGCATTGACCTCGTTGCGAGATGGCATCATGGCGTGGTAGAAGTATGCCTCCGCGCGCTTGTATTGGTGCGTCAGGAACGACTCGTCTTCGTTACGGTAATCCTGGGGCGTCTGCACGAATGCGATGGTCTCGTCGACGAAGTGACCGACGGTGCTCTTGAGCCAATCTGGATCGACCCAGTAGTCTGCATCGATGATGCCGATGAGGTCGGTGCCTTCAAGGTAGGTCTTGTTGACGTGGTTGATGGCTCCGGCCTTGAAGCCGGCGCGGTCTGGGCGAGCGACGTAGGGGGCCCCAAGGGCTGGGCAACAGGCCTGCACTCGGGCCCGTAGGTTTTCGTCGGTGCTGTCGTCGGCCAAGTAGACGTGGAACCTGTCCTTGGGGTAGTCTTGGCGGACCAAATGGACGATGGTCTGCTCGACCATCTCATAGGGCTCGTTGAATGTGGGGACGATGAGTGCGACCCGAGGCCGCATGTCTGGGTCGAAGGCGCGGCGCCGGGGCAACCTGTCCCAGCGGCGGCGAGCCGCCACATCCAAACAGTAGAACGAGGACAGGACCACGAGGCCAAGACTGGCGGTCTCTGCGGTGACGAGGATGATGCTGAGCCAGCGTTGGCTCGGGTCCACGCTGGGGATCGATACCCAGAGAGCGTAGGCGAGGTAGCCTCCGGTCAGGGAAAGCAGCCCGACGAAACTGAGGACCCCTGGAATCCGCCAGCGGTAGCGGCTGATGGATGCCCCCAAGAGGGCTGCGATACTCATCAACAACACTTCCCAGTAGGTGACCCGCTGCATGGGGCGTTGCCACATGCCAAGAACGTGTTCCGGAGGCAGGGCCATGAGTTCGTTGGCCGCGATGAGCACCGCGCCCAGCCAGTAGGTCAGGAAGCCCAGCAAGGCGCCGAGCATGGCGCCCCCCAGGAACCTGATGGCCCGGGGTGGTCCATGTTGGATGACTGCCGGGAGCTCGATGGGCCTATCGCCCATCTTAGCGCCTCCTCAATTGGATATGGAACACACAGGACGTGCCGCACGACACTTCGGTCACGCGGGCCCCACGGGCGATGCGATGGGCAGCGCGGCGCAAGCAGCGCTCCTCGTCACGGCATAGGACTGCCGGGTTGGCATGGTCGATGCGGATGGTGCACTGCAGCGGGGAGACGTTCTCGACCCGGGCCGATCCGTAACCGGAGCGGCGCGCCGCGTCCCGGATGAATGCTGCCCAGGGGCGGGGACCTTCACCGGCCCGGACATTGCCATCAGCAGACGTAGGGTGGCGTGGCATCTCGAGCGTGCCGCGGGCGCCTCTGCGCGTGGGCGTTGCTGCTTGAGAGAACACAGAGGCGTGGCTGACCAGGGTGGCCGTGCGGGGGGTGACGCTGAGCCAGAACAATGCCACGGTGACCATGACCAAGCCACCAGCGATGAGGATCAAGCCCCCCCGTCCGGCTGGAAGAAGTGGCTGTCCTTGGAGCA
>JBFGSX010000020.1:0-12517 GCA_041566495.1 Thermoplasmatota archaeon | reverse complement strand
GTCGGATCACTGAATGCTCCGGGAAGATCTCCATAGGCGATCCACCAGAACGGCGGGCCGTCGCTGCCACAGCCCGACAACACTTGTTCACCCATCCACAATGCGCTGACCAACACGCCTTCGGTGCTGGCGCGGGCTTGGTTGAATCCGGGATCTTGCAGGGCCGTCGTGACGGCGTCGGCAGAGCCCACACGCCACAGCGTCGCGGACGTCGGGCAATCTCGCAGGCCCCCGATGGCTCGCCGGAAACCCGGTTCGCCAGTGCCCTGCACGATGCGGTGCTGGACCGGTTCGTCGCCCCGGGGGATCGTCAAGGCATGGTAGGTCCCATCGGGCCCCACGTAGGAGGACGTCCAGGTCAGCATTCGGCCATCCTGCTCCCCCATATCGGCGCTGGCGTCCCGTTCCAACCAGGGCAGGGCCAATGCCACCAACGGATGTTCTGTGTCCACGCCCCAGGACGGATCCGGGGTGAAGTCTCCCTCGATGCCCAGCATGCCGACGAATACGGCATCGATGCCTTGGGATTCCAATGCCAGTTGTCCCTTGAGCATCACACCTTCGGCGGTGTCGGGTTCAATGGACGTCGTGGTGCTGACACAACCTGCCAGCAAGATGCAGAGAAAGAGACTGAAACGCGGAGGGGGAGATTCGAACTCCCGGGGACGAAGTCCACCCGTTTTCAAGACGGGCGCCGTGGGCCGAGCTTGGCTACCTCCGCAGGATGGCGAACGACGCACCGCTTGGTCTTGATGCTTACGTGTACGTGGCGACCGCATGGACCTCCACTTCGTGCACGCCATTGGGCTGCAATGCCTTGTGGATGTACTCGAGGGTCCAGCGGCCCGGCGTCGGAGAAGTGACGCGGTACGCGTGCTCCGCATCGTCGAAGATGTGGGAATCCCAGACGCGGCCGGACGGGTCCAAGAGTCGCGTCGAAGCAGCTCGTTCGAGGTCGGGGCGCTCTACCCGTAGAACATTGATGTCCAAGGTCTTGACGAGCGGATCGACGATGAACGATGCATTCCGGGTCACGGGCGCCGTGCGGGGTTGCATGGGGTCTTGGTCCCGGATGGTGAGGTCGTAGACCGTGGGGGCTTGCTGGTACAAGGGTCGGACCGATTCATCGATGACCTCTCCTGTGGCCGCGTCGATGATCACTTCCGCCATCGTGGGGATGCCTCCTTCGAGGTATTCATCCAGGTCGACGTGGCTGATGATCCAGTAATTGCTCCGCGTCGTCAATTCGGCGGGGCAGCCAGGCTCTACGTCGAGTTTCGGGAAGTAGTAGTAGGTGAATTCGCCCGTGGGGTAGGCGGCGACGTGGGCCTGCATCAAGGATCGCTGTGCCGCGATCTGGGCGGCGTCTTCCGAACCGATGTCCCAGCCGTCCATGGAACTCACCAAACCGCATAGGGCGGGGCCTTCGTCGGCTTGACGAGAGAACAAGGCCAGGTCCTGTTGCTGCAAGGCCGGCAGCCCGGGGGTGCCTGCGTACGGGCCGCGGAACGGGGCATATACGGATTCCACTCCGGAGGATGAGTATTGTGTGTAGAGCCCGCCCAGCAATTGGCGGTCTTCATCGAAGACGAAGTGCGTCGTCAACCAGCTGCCCAGCCGGCCATCTCCTGCGGCACCGTTGTCCGCGTCTTGGTCGAAGGCATCGGCGATGCTACTGCCGAGCACCGATGTGCTGAGGGCCTCTTCGTACAGGGTCCAATTGAGTGGCCCTTCGGTGCCCGTGATGCCGAGGAACAGGAGGTAATCGAACTGGCCTGCCACGGCATCGATGCTGGCCGTGGCGGCATCCCGCGCGCCCACGTCGTTGGAGATGGCGGGGCTGGCGCAGCCGCTCAGCGTCAATGCCACCACCAACACCAGCAGACCGGACTTCATCAACCGGCCATGCGGCCCTCGCCTCAAAAGGAGTGTGGATATTCAACTGATCTTGACGCCGTGCCAGAACGCGATGTAGCCTTCGATGCCGAGTCGTTTGGCCTCCGGCATTGCCTCGGGGTAGAACCACGCGGCATCTGGGTTCTTTTCACCATCGACTTCCACGTCATGGTAGGATGCTTCCCCTTTCCAGTGGCACGTGGTCTTGCTAGTTGATGGGCGCAGGAACTCTTGCTTCACCGCTGAGGGCGGGAAGTAGTGGTTCCCCTCGACCATGATGGTCTCGTCGCTCTCTGCGATGACAGTGCCGTTCCACACTGCTTGCACCATAGCTGGTGCTTGATGCTCCTCTGCTAAGGGCTTATGCCTTCGTGTAGTAGAGCAACGATGCTTCTGCATCGCGCTGTTCTAGGGGCAGGTGATCGAACTGGCTGTGGATGGTCCAAGTGCCCGCCATCGGGTCCTGGAGATCCACATACAGCGCGAAGCCGTCGTAGCGCAGATCCACCTGGGCGCCAGACGGATCGGTGACCCAGTGGTCCATTTCTCCGTTGTAGTCGAAGATGTAGAGGCTGAGTTCGAGGGTTCCTTCGGGGATCTTGAAGCCGTCGGCGCTGTGGGCAGCCGGGCCAAGCGGGGGGATCAAAGCGCCGCCGCGGACGTTGATGGAGATCTGCTTGAAGGTGAACTCCATGGGGACCTCGATGTCGTTCTCGATGACCTTGCCGTCAGTGGCATTGATGATGACGTAGGCGAATTCAGGCTCGGTCTCGTTGAACAGAAGCTCGTCGATGTCTGCGTGTACCACCGCCCACATGGCCGGGCTGGCGTCCGTCTCGCCGTCCCAGCAGAAGTTGAGCGCCGGGACATAGACGTAGATGAAGTCGCCTTCGGGAACGGCCACGGTGTGATTGAAGAACAGTTCTTGGTCCATGGCGATGCTGGCTGCGCGGTCGCTGTCGATGCCCGCCGGGACGGAGCTGCTCATGCTGTCGCATTCCGATTCATCCGTCGTGCGGCGCTTGTCGAGCGGGCCGAACAAGGGTTCCAGGAACGACAAGCGGTCGTCCATCTCTGCTTCGGCTTCGTACTCGTCATCGTCGTCCTCGAAGGAGATCAGGTGAGAACGGACGCCGCCCGCCACACTCTGGACGATGAGGATCTCTTCCTTTTCCTTCTCGCCGAACAAGCCGAACCAGGAGCCGGTGCGGCCGTCGCCCAGGGCGCCGTTGTCGAAGCGGAACTCGAACTTGTCCAGGATGGAGACATCTTCGCCTTCCTCTTCCAGTTCTTCCCGGGCCATCTCGAGGAAGGCATCAATGTCGATCTCGCCTTCGATGGCCGCCATGCCAAAGAACACGGGTTCGTCGAGGATGGATGCGGCGTGGGCCTCCATGGGGCTCAGGTGGGCCATGCCGGTGGATGGCTCCGCGTACAAGCCAGAGCAGCCCGCTAGAGCGAACGTTAGTGATAGGAGAGTGGCCATGAAGAGGCGCATGGGGAGTACACCTCACCCCACGGTCATAAACCGTGTGGACCACTTGTTGGCCCCAGTCGATTCAAATCCCCCAACCGCCATGGACCATCGTGGCGTACATCAGGGTCATCGACGAGGACGAAGCCGAGGGCAAGCTGTTCACGGTCTATGACAACATCCAGCGCACCCGCGGACGGCTCAGCAACGTCCTGCGCATCCAGAGTCTCGACCCGAAAGGCCTCGAGGCACATCTAGGGCTCTACATGGCCCACATCTACCGCCCCGGCGGCCTGGGTCGCCTCGAGCGCGAACTCATCGCTGTCGTGGTCTCCGTCGCCAACGGTTGCGACTACTGTGTCACCCATCACTCGGAGGCGCTCGCCAAGTACGCCAAGGACGACGCACTGGTCAAGCAGGTCTCCGCAGACTACACCCAAGCCAAATTGGACTCTCGGCTGCACGCCTTGTGCGACTTCGCCGTCGGGCTCACCAAGCAACCGGCCACGGGCCGCAAAGAAGCCGTCGAGGCCCTGCGCTCCGCCGGCTTCAGTGATGAAGACATCCTGCACGCGACCGAGGTCGTGAGCTACTTCAACTACGTCAACCGCCTCGTCGGCGGCCTCGGCGTCGAACTGGAAGAGAGCGACGACCGCGACTACCAGTACTGATGCTGGCGTTCTTCCTCGGCCTCGGCCTTGGCATCAGCCTGGCGGCTCCGCCCGGTCCCATGAACGCGCTCATCGCGCGGGAAGCCAGCGAACGGGGATGGCTGCAAGGCATGCGCCTTGGCATGGGCGCCCCCGTCGCGGACGTGCTTTGGCTCGTCGTCCTCTTGTTCGGCCTGGGGCGTATCTTGGATGGGCCCGGCGTGCTCCAGACCGCCGCCGGCTTTGGTACCATCCTGATGTTGTTCTTCGCCTACGACACCTGGACCACCCATGCTCGGCCCGCCAAAGCCCGCCCTACGTTCCTGGCCGGTTTCGTCGCCGCCCTCACCAACCCGTTCCAAGCGGCATGGTGGCTCTCAGGGGGCTTCCTGTTCCTGAAGACCCAAGGGGTCATCGGCGTCATGGGCCTCATCCTGGGCATCTTCGGTTGGGTGGTCGTCTTCAGTTGGCTGGTGGCCCACGGAGCCCAGAAGTGGCATTGGTTCGCACCGGCCATCCGTTGGCTCAGCACCCACATGCTGCTGTTCTTTGCGATGCTTCTGGCGATGATCGGCTTGGGCGTCATTCGGCCGTAGCAGCATTTTTGGTCCCCTGGTCGCATCGCGCCGCTCATGGTCGAAAAGAAGTGGGTGACACTCGCCTCCATGGGCATCATGGGTGTCGTCACGTTGTTCGCGTTGCTGTCCCTGTTCACTGCATGGGCCTACGAGGGGGATGCGGACATCCGCGCCACCGAATACGAGTTCCAAGGGATTTCCACGGTCATGGGTGAGAACAAGGGGACCATCAGCATGGGCAGCGAGAGCCTGGATGACGCCGACGGCGTCGGCATGGCTCGTGCCTCCGGGGTCCTCGCCGTCGTCGCGGTCTGCATGTTCGTCGCGGGCCTCCTGGCGTTCGAAAACCAATGGCTCACGGGCAAAGCATGGCTTGGCCTCCTGGGCCTCAGCACCGCGGCCCTAGGCACGGTCTTGTGGATCCTGACGCTCATCATGTTCCCCATCGCCATCAATGGCTTGGCCGACTCCTACAGTGGCGGCTTCGGCGGTACAGACTTGAAGTGGGGCGCGGGCTTGGTCTTCGGCATCCTCGCAGGAGTCTTTGCTGTAGGTTCCGTGGCCCTGAGCACCGCGCAGCGGCTCATCGAAAGCGGCTTCCGCCTTGAGATGGCCGACGACGGGCCGGCCAACTTCGACTAACGGCCCGGCTCGTTGCCCCAGACCAGTTTGTGCAACTGGATGCCCACGTGCACGGGTAGGGGCTCGGTCTCGGCGAGGATCCACTCGGTGATGTCCTTGGGCTCCACGCCCCCGACCGGATTGAAGTAGACTGGGCAGGGGGGCAGGCCGTGTTCTGCCAGCACCGCCTTGGCGAAGGCGTAGTCCTCCGCGTCCGCGATGACGAACTTCAATTGGTCCATCGGGCCCAGATCGGCCATCTTCTCGGGTGTGTTCTTGCCGTGTTCCCCAGAGCTGGGGCACTTGATGTCCATGCTGATGTGCAGGCGAGCGCGCTGCTCAGCAGGGTATTCGTTGGCCCGAGAGAAATCGATGTTGCCTGAGGTCTCGATGAGGATGGCGAAGCCCTCGTCGAGTAGCGAGGTCACCAGGTCCCAGGCGTCCTTCTGCAGAAGAGGTTCGCCCCCTGTGAAGCAGACTTCCTTCGTGGGCTGGGCACGGACGAAGTCCAGCACTTCCTCCAGTTCCTTGGTCTCGCCTCCGGTGAACGTGTATGCCGCGTCGCACCAACTGCAACGGAGATGGCATCCGGTCGTGCGCACGAAGGTCGTCGGCAAGCCGGCCTTGCGGCCTTCGCCTTGGATGGAGTAGAACAGCTCCGTGATGCGCACAAGTGGTCGAGTCCGGCCTTCCGGATGACCCTTGCCCTCAGTGGGGTGGCTGGTGGCTGCCGGGTTGGCTGGGGGGCCACTTGAAGATCAGCTTGGCCAGCACAGGGATCACGAACAAGCCGAACGTGAAGGTCAGGCTGACCGCGTCGGGGATGTGGATGCCGGGGTGCGCTGGGTCTGGATGGGTCGCGAACTGGGTGAAGAACGAGTGCAGTAGCACCAGTTTGACCCCCACGAAGCCCACGGCCACGAACGCCATGTGTTCCAACATGGGCAACCAATCCATGACCTGGGCCATGATGGCCGCAGCCAAGCGCAGGAACAGGATGCCGATCATGGATGCGATGATGATCAGTCCGATGACATCGGTGAAGCCGACCGCCACGATGACCTGATCGATGGCGAACGCCAGGTCGATGAGCTCGATCTGGATGATGGTCGCGACGAAGATCGGGACCCCCAGGCGCACCAGGAACGGCGTACCGACCTCATGGGCCGCATCCATGTCTCCCTTGTGCCTGGCGAAGGCATAGAAGTGCTTGATGAACAGGAAGATCAAGTAGGATCCGCCGAGGACCTTCAGGATCTGGTACTTGATCAAGAACGCCGCCAGGAGGATCGCCGCGATGCGGAGAGTGTAGGCCCCCACCAAACCGTACAGCAATGCCTTCTTGCGCTGTTCGTAGGGGACGCGGCGCACCATGGCGGCGAGGATGGCAGCGTTGTCGAAACTCAACACCGCTTCCAACATCAGCAGCGCGAGGATGATGCCGAACGCCTCGGGGCCCGTGTGGCCGCCTAGGAAGAACTCCCTGCAAGTGGCAGCGCCACACAATCCCATCAGGCAGCCTCCTGGTAGGCGATGGGGTCAGGGACCCCCGCAGCGTCGAAGCCCCGCAGGCGGAGCACGCAGGATTCGCAAGTGCCGCAGGCGGCGTCATCGCCCCGGTAACAGGACGTGGTGAGGTCCAGAGGGGCGTCGGCGGCGATGCCGGCTTGCACGATGTCTGCTTTGGACATCTCGATGAGGGGCGTGACCAGGCGGGGGCCGCGGCCTTCGGTGCCTTGTTTGGTGGCGAGTTCAGCGACCCGTTGGTAGGCCTCGATGTATTCGGGGCGACAGTCAGGGTATCCAGAGTAGTCCATGGCATTGACGCCGAGGTGGATCTCTTCTGCGTCCACCACTTCGGCGTAGGCCAAGGCGAAGGCGATGAACACGGTGTTGCGGGCGGGGACGTAGGTGACGGGGATCTCGGCACCGATGTCGGATCCGGCGTCGGGGACTTGGATGTCGGCGGTCAAGGCAGAGCCGCCAAGGGTTCCCAAGGGAAGGGTCAGCACTTCGTGGCGGGCCACGCCGAGGCGCTTGGCGACGGCGCGTGCGGCGTCCAGTTCGCGGCTGTGGCGCTGGCCGTAATCAAAACTCAGTGCGTAGACCTCGCGGCCTGCCTTCATGGCCATGGCTGCAACGGTGGTCGAATCGAGACCTCCGGAGAGCAGAACGACAGCTTTGGGGCCCACGTTTTCCGCGGACGTCGGCATCAGTTAAAGGCCATGGGTGGCCGCACTGGCGCCCGGGAGATGCGCAGAGGCTCAGCTCTTGTCTTCGATGCGGACGCCCTTGGCGTCCGAGTACCATGCGCCCTTGCCGTAGCCCTCGTCCACGCCGATCTCCACGAAGACTGTCTCCGTCTTGAATTCGGTGCGGCGCATGAATTCGTCGTAGATGTAGCGGCACAGGTCCTCGGCCGTCGTCGACGGCAGGTCCAGCATGGCACAGTCCTGGCGGGGGAAGGTGAACTGTTTGGGTTCGCCCGTGTAGGGGTCGGTGACGCGGAACTTGACTTCCTCATCGCCCACTTCGAGGTCAGAATAATGGTTGGAGCGGGTGGGGACGAGGACCAAGTGGTCGATCTCGTCGCCGATCTCCTTGAGCATCTCAGTGATGATGCCGAAGTCCAGCACGATGCCCCATTCGTCCTGGGCGCCGCGCATCCGCAGGTGGATGGCGTAGGTGTGGCCATGGAGGCGACCGCACTTCTTGTGCTCCGGAGTGATATGGGCGGAGCTGAAGCGGATGCCCTTGCGCCAGCCGTCGATCCGGAGTTCCATCATAGGTCGGCCGACATCGCGGCCCCTGAAAGGGGTAACGGGGGGTTTGGAGCGCGGGAGGACCGAATGCGCGTGTGGGTGTGGTCTGTTGCTGACCCGCAAAATGCGGGGGACGTTTTCTCCCCCGGAGAAACAAGCGATCCTCCCGCGTGTTCTCCGTGGTGGTGTTCCGGGGGCGTCCTAACCCAGACACCCCACAGTGGATACTTAATGCGTCGGCGATGAAAACCCGGTTTCGATGTGGTCAAACATCATCGGGGCCTCGCGCCACTGTGTTTGCTTGCATCATGCTGGGCATTTTCGTGGTCCTGGTCAATGCCGTGGGCTATGTGGTGGCCACCCATGACAAGCGCATCGCGACCTCTCGCAAGGGGGGCATGCGGATCCCTGAACGGGCATTCTTCGCTTTCGCGTTGTTCGGCGGCGGTCTGGGCACCGGTTTGGCGTTCTGGCTGCACCGCCACAAGACCCGCAAACTGGTCTTCCTGGCGCCCTTCATCTTGGCCGCCGTGGTCGGCATCGCCTTGACGGGGGCTTGGGCAGGTTTGCTATGCCCCGAGTTATTCAGGTAGGTCGTCCAACCAGTTCTCCAGAGGCGTCAATGGGCGCTCTGGGCCGGCGGTGTAGGCCACTGGCAGGAACACATTGAAGCCGGCGCCGTGGTCGAACACGAGCGTGTTCGCATCCGACGGCACCACCCCGGTGCCTTCGCAACTGCCCACGTAGGCGCTGGAGGCCGCGTTGGCAAACGGCCACTGGCAACCCATGTCGCCCCCGAACAGCACCAAGCGCAATTGGTGGCCGGCTTCGACCACATGGTCTCGGGGGTAGAGCTTGAGGGTGTACGGGGCATTCTGCATGATGGGGACCTCTTCGTTGGTCTCCGGGCCGTTGCGGTGCCGGCCGTCCAAGTAGCCCCGGGTGATCTCGTCCAGGCTGCCGTCGGGCGCCACGTCGAAGAGCGCCATGGCAAAGCGAGGTGCCGGCCCCGTGACGCTGGCGGTGAAGTTGATGGTGCCCACGCCGGCGAGGTGTAGGTCCGAGGGCAGCGGGTCCGTGGTGAAGGACTGGATGTTGCTGTCTCCCTGGGCGTCGAGGGCCGCGGTGCCGCGGTCGTCGCCGGGCACGACGAGCAAGCGAGTGGCGCCAGTGGCGTCGACGTCTCCGGTGCGTAGGGTGCCATCCGCCGCGGCGGTCCAGGTCTGGATGGTCTCGCCGGCGGGCCAATCCATCTCGGTGCGGTTGACCATGCGGTTGTCTTGCACGGTCACCGTGGGCTCGTCCATGATGCCGTTGGGGATCTCCTTCAGGTGGTAATCGTACCAGCGGTGCAGGTCTTCACGCCACTCCACGTAGCTGGGGTGTTCATGGTACCATTGTCCAAACCATGCCTTCTTGGGGACGTCCTCTGGCAGGGCTTGCCAGTAGTCCAGGAAATGGTCGGTCTTGACGTTCTCATCCAAGAAGCCGTGCACTAGGAACACAGCCGCACGGGTGTCGCCCGCCTTGGCGATGAGGTCCCGTTCCTGCCAGTAGGCGTCCTTGTCACCGTCCAGTTCCGCGGATTGGCTCAGGTGCACCAAGTTGTCCACGCACGCGGTCTGAGCTTGGGTCAGCGCCCATTGGATGGGGGCGTTCTCTGGGCCGTCCTCAGGCGTCGAGGGACTGGCATGGACCGCAAAGTATGCGGGGGGTGTGGCGCGGTTCAGGACGTAGGGGGCTCCTTCGTAGTGCAAGTAGCGGTACCAGTCGGTGACGGCGGCGATGGGCACGATGGTCTTCAGGCTCGGCGGCGCCGTGACTGCCGCGGCGACTTGGCTCATTCCAACATGGCTCTGTCCGAGCATGCCGACGTTGCCGTTGCTCCACTCCATGTCCGCCAGCGCCTCGACCATGTCATGGCCGTCTTGTTGGTCGCGGGGCCCACCAAAGTCCCAGCAACCCCCGGAGTCACGGGTGCCACGCATCTCGCCCAGCGCCACGGCGTAGCCCCGGGGGACGAAGTAGTCGATGTACCACGTCGGCCGGTCGCTGTCCTTGGCGTCCCCAAGGAAGGCCCAGTAAGGCGACTGGACCAAGATGATCGGCACGGGCTCATCCGTGTCCGGCCGGAACACGTCCACGACGAGACTGATGCCGTCCATCTGGGCGGTCACTTCGTATTGTTCCCGCAGCACCGTATCGTAGAGGACCTTCGACAGGTGGTCGATGGGGACGGGCTCGACCGCGGGCGCGGGGGCCTCCTCTTGGCTCGCACAACCGGCGAAGACGGTCGTGAGCATCAGGAGCGCTACGAGGAGACGCATGCACCGAGCTGCCTTTCGGCTCATTTAGCCCTTGTTGGCACGTTCATAACGGACCACGGGGTGGACGCTCCGTGGACAGCCCCGACGTCCAAGCCAGTGCCGCCCCGCGACCCTACAAATTGACCCGCGTGGGCGTGCGCAAGGTCCGCAAGCCCGTGACCGTGCACCGGCCAGGTCAAGCCCCCCATGGCGTCGTGGCCGACTTCGACATGTTCGTCGACTTGCCCAGCCACCAGAAAGGGACCCACATGTCCCGGAACCTGGAAGCCCTGGCCGACGTGCTTGACGAAGAGATCCTTGGTCGGGAGGCCCCCAGTCTGGAGAACCTCTGTGCCCGGCTCGTGACCCGCTTGTTGGACAAGCACGACTACGCGGACGACGCGGAAGTGCGCGCGGAGGCGGACCTGTTCTTGATGCGCAAGAACCACGGGGGCAAGGACACCCTCGAGTCCTTCCGCATTGTCGCCAGCGCCTTCGGTGCCCGGGGTGGCCCCCTGCGTCGCCGCATCGGCGTCGAGGTCGTCGGCATGAGTGCATGCCCCTGCGCCATGGAGACCGCCCGTCACAAGTTCACCGAACTGGGCACCCCTCCCACGGAATCCATCCCGTTCATCACCCACAACCAGCGCAACCGGGTCTGCCTCGCCGTGGACGTCCCCGAGGGCCAAGACCTCGAAGCGGCTCGGCTCGTGGACCTGTGTGAAGCAGCGCTCTCGGCGCCGACCTACGGCCTGCTGAAGCGGGGCGACGAAGGTGACCTGGTCATCCAAGCCCATGAGGCCCCCAAGTTCGTCGAAGACGTCGTGCGCGAGGCACTCCACTTGGTCAAGGAAGGCTTCCCGGAACTGCCAGACGAGACCATCGTCTTGGCCAGCAGTGAGGCAGAGGAATCCATCCACAAGCACAACGCCTTCGCCGAACGCGAGACCACGGTGGGCCAACTCCGTGTCTGAAGGCTTCACGGTCTTCTTGGACCGGGACGGCGTCTTCAACGTCCACCCGCCGGTCGCCGTGCGCAAGTGGTCTCAGTTCGAGTGGCTGCCCGGCGTGCAAGAAGCGTTCGCCAAGTTGAACCGCCCCGACGTGCGCACCTGCCTGTGCACCAACCAACCCACCGTGGGCTTGTTGCTGTCGACCCCGAAGATGATCTGGCGGGTCAATGAGACCATGCGGGAGAACCTGGCCCACGCCGGCGGCGAATTGCACCACGTGGAAGCGGCGTTTGCGCCGACCTACATCAAGCACCGTCGACGCAAGCCCCGCCCCGGCATGCTCGAAGACGGCGCCGCAGCCCTCGCCAAACAAGGCTGGAAGGTGGACAAGTCCCGTGCCGTCATGATCGGGGACAACCTCAAGGACGCCGCCGCGGGCAACGCCTTCGGCATCCCGGGTATCCTGCTCGCCACGACCCACTCGAGGGAGAAGCTGGAAGCGGGTATCCAGGCCCAAGGACTCGACGCCATCGTCGTCGACGGCTTGCCAGACGCCATCGCGCTTGTGTTGGCGCGCATCGACGGCGCCTAGCCACTTCACCCGTCCTGGCGGCGCTCGGATGGCCGCGCGCGGTCGCCCAAGGCGCCGCGTCGATGCTGCACCTTCTTATCGAGAACCCACGATGAACGCTCATGAAGGTAGAGTGTCCCCGCTGCCACACCCACGTCGAGAAGCCCGTGAGTGGCGACCCCGTGTGCCCGACGTGTGGCTTCGGTAGTGACCGCCCCGGCGCCGTCCCGGCAGCCCCGGTTGCTCCTGCGGCTCGTGCCGCCACGCCCACCAGTACCTGGGCGCCTCCTCAGACCGGCAACGCCTGGGAGACCGAACCCAAGGCCCAATTGAACCAGACCATGGCCATCGTCGCCTTGGTCCTCGGCATCGTCGGTTGCTGCTTCCTCGGGCCCTTCACGGGAATCCCCGCTGCCATCGTGGGCGGCATCGCGATGAAGAAAGCCAAGGCGCAACCAGACGAATACGGCGGCTACGGCATGGCGCTCGCTGGCCTCATCCTTGGTATCATCGCCACCGTCCTTGGTATCCTGACGGCCGTGTTCTACGGGGTCCTCATTGCGGCCGTCCTTGACTGCGAAGCCAACCCCGATTCCGAGTTCTGCCAAGAACTCGAAGCAGAGAACAATCCGCCCCAGGCCCAAGCCGGGCAGTTCACACCGGCCACGCCCCTGGCCGCACTGATGCCGTTCATCGCTACGCCCCG
>JBFGSX010000019.1:0-12587 GCA_041566495.1 Thermoplasmatota archaeon | reverse complement strand
GACCTGGACCAAGCCATCACCTGGCTAGGGGAACAGGAATGGTCCAATGGGCACATCGCCATGGTCGGCGCCTCCTACGATGGCTCCACGCCTTGGGAAGTGGCCGGCACGGGCAACCCGTACCTCAAGACCATCGTCCCGACCTCCGGGCTTCCAGACATCTATGGCTTGATGTTCCGCAACGGCAGCGCCGAGTGGAGGGGGCCAGGGATCTACAGTGACCTGTACTGGCCCTACGGCTTCGATGACGAATTTCCGCAGGCACCTCCGGAATGGCCGAGCAATGTTCCGTGGGTCGTCGGGCCCAATGGTTGGGGCCAGGCCAATGACCGCACCTTCGACCAAGACATGCAGAATCTTGCTTGCGCCGAAGCGTACGAAGGCCGCACCATGAGCCAGTACTCGACCCACGCTGGCGACCGTGGCGGGCAACTGAGCGAGTTCTGGAAGGAACGGGACCACCGCCAGGCGGTCCTGGACAACTACGAGGGCAGCATCTTCCTCATCCATGGCTTGCAGGACTGGAACGTCGATCCCCACGCCGCCATTCCGTTCAACCAAGAACTGAGGGACGCCGGTATCGAGATGAAGGAATGGTATGGCCAATGGGCCCACCAGTATCCCGATAGCAGCTGCGCGCCCACGGCCCCAGAATGGGTCGTGCTGCCCTGCCGTCTCGATTACGCCGAGGTCCTGTTGCGCTGGTTCGATCACTACCTCAAAGGCAACGAGACCCTGGAACTCGGCCCCAGTATCCAGGTACAGGACAGCACCGGTTACTGGCGCAACGCCGACAGCTACCCGCCACGGGACGCCGACTGGCTCACCTTCAGTCTCAGTAGCGATGGGCACATCGTGGAAGACGGCGCCAAAGATGAGGCCGTCCGCTTGATGCCCCCGGGCAACGCCGGCCCGAGCGACGTTCTGCGCTTCGTCACCGAACCCCTGGAACACGAACTGCATCTGTCTGGCATGCCCCAGATCAAACTGCCGTTCGAAGTGGAAGGACAAGGCGGACAGATCGCTGCGTGGCTCTTCGATGAAGACCCCCGAGGCATGGTCCGCGCCCCGTTCGCTGGCGTGAACCCGGTCTCTCGAGAGTGGGTCCCATACGGCACCCCGGTCGTGGGGCACGCCGAGATGAACCTCCGCTACTACGCGGGCGGAGACGAGCCCCAGGTCCTGCAACCAGGCACCCGGTACGAAGCCCAGATCCAATTCGAACCACTAGAAGTCCGCATCCCAGAGGGGCACCGCTTGTCCCTGTGGATCTTCCAGTACCATTTCGAGGATCGCCAAGACGTCACGACCAAGGCGCCTGTGACGGTCTTCTTGGGTGACGGCGCCAAGCTCCGCCTACCCACCCTCGACCTGGACCCCCGCACCGTGTTCCCGGTTCCCGGCGCGCACTTCCTCAACAACAGCTACGTCCCAGAGATGTACGTGCAATACCCCCCGCTGTCGACTGGCAGTGGGGCGCCCGTCGCCGCGCCGCAGGCCGACACGCGTGCCGCGAGTGCCAAGCAAGAGTGCCTGGTGTGCCTATGAGGTTGGACGAACGAAGCCCCGGTGCACTCATCCTCGCCGTGCTCTCCCTAGGCCTCCTGGCCATGGCGTTCACCAGTCCGTGGTTCTACTACGAACACAGCACGAACCGCCAAGCGCCCCCAGACGGCCCCCAGGGAGACCTCACTGGGGTCGAGCGCCAGATGCTGGAGTACTACCCCGACGAATGGGTCGGCACCACCCAAGCCAGTGACGTCTCCCAAGCGGACGACCCCGGCCCCAGCGAACCCGCCGACATCGCCCTTGCCGAGAAAGCGGTGCAAGCCATGACCATCTGCTTCATGATCGCTGCCGGCAGCATGGTGTTGCTGGCCCTCGGGGAGATTCCGGGCCTATCGTTGCTGCTTGTCCGCCGCGTCGGCATCACCGTCGCCGCCATCGGGGTGCTTGCGGTCGGCGTCGCCCTCTGGATCGGCTGGAACTGGTTCCCCGGATCCCTGCAAGGCTACGGCGTCGACACCCCCTTTACCGCCAAGATGGTCGAAGACGGCTACATCAGGACCCGACTCATGATCGGCTACGCCTACGCCGCCATCGCAGCCAGCACCATGTTCTCTGCCGGCCTCTGGAAATACGGCGCAGGCACCGTCGACCCCGCATTCATCGAACGCTTCAGGGCAGGACGGAAGGCATGAAGATCGCCCCCACCGCCATCGTGTTCCTGCTGCTCTTGCCCGGCCTCAGCCTGGCACAGCAAGAAGCCGACTACGTTGTGGATGGCGTCACCTACTACACCACCGCAGGCACCGTCGACACCGGGCACATGGCCAAGAGCATGGACTTCACTGGGGGATCCCAGTACGACTTCTTCGGCTGCGCCCACGGCATCCTGCGCCCTGACAAGAACCACGGCATCGTCACCGTGACCTCCCTCGTGGAAGGCAACTTCTTCCAACTCTACATGAACCAGTTCGAAGGCGACCTCCCCGGCATGAGCGGAGGCATCTCCCGCGACGTCTACGTGGATGGCAGCCGCACCCATGACGGCATCCAGCACCCGGCTGTCTTCGCAGGCATCGCGGCATGGGGGAAGTCGGAACTGCAACTGGGGCGCAACCCGTTCCTGGACCCGGTCACCGGAGAGGACCTGTTCAAGACGAGCTTCTTCGTCACCCCCAACGCCTTCCGGGACAATACTACCGGCCTCGTCCTGACGCAAGAGGGCCTGCTGTACGAGCCTGGCACGCGCGCGGCGTTGGCCACCCAAGAATACGAGATGCACCTGCGAGTGGAGTCCCCCGGGGGTGCCAAGCAACCCCCGTGGTTCAATGGCACCCGGGCCCCGGCGGGCCCAGGCTACATGACGCCCACGGAAGCCTATGCGGCACTCTACCCGGTCCCCAACCAACGCTTCGGGGGCACCATGACCGTCGAGGTCGAATCCACCGCGGTGGCCATGGCCGGGGAGAACGAGATCACCTTCCACGTCCGCGCACCCAACGGCACCATCCTTGACTCCGCCACGGTCGCGCCCGCCCTGGGTGCGCCCGCCGAAGCCACCATGGAAGTGCCCTTGGAATCCTTCGGGGTCTACCTCATCGACATCCAGGGCCGGGTGAGCCTCAGCGACTACACCTTGACCGTCACCCAGAACACCCCAGATGTGTTCGACATGTCGTTCTGGTGGGACAATGTCACCTTCGGTGGCTACTCGACCGTCAGCAAGACCGAGTGCGAAGAGCGCGTCGGCTCCCCCGAAGGCAGCATGGTGGCCCGCATCATCGAGCGCCCGCCTCCGCCCCCGTTCGAATGGATCCCCATCGTCTTCGGCACCCTCGGCGCCATCGTCACCATCCTGGTGGGCATCAAGATCACCGCCCTGGTGGTCGCATCGATGCGCCAGGCCAAGCTCGGCGAGGCGTAGGCCCAACTACTTCGACGGGCCTGCCGCCGCATGCATCTGTACGGCCACCCTAGCTCGGGCAACGTGTACAAGGTCCAGTTGATCGCAGGGTTCACAGGTCGAGCGTACGACCATATCCCCACTGACTTCGGGCCGGGCACACGCACCCCTGCGTTCCTGCGCATGAACCCCAATGGGAAGGTCCCCGTCATCGACGATGACGGATTCACCCTGTGGGAGTCGGACGCTATCTTGTGCTACCTGGCCGAGGGTACCCCCTGGCTCCCTGCGGGGCCCCAAGAACGAGCCAAGGTCCTACAGTGGCTGTTCTTCGAACAATACAGTCACGAGCCTTACATCGCCACGAGCCGGGCCATCGCCCACTTCGAGTCCGACCCCCAACGCCGCGCGGCCCGCCTGGCGGAGAAGCGAGAAGGTGGCGAACACGCCCTCGCCGTCATGGAGCAACACCTGGCCAAGCACGAATGGTTCGTGGGCAGCGGGCCGACCATCGCGGACATCGCATTGTATGCTTACACGCATGTGTCCCACGAAGGTGGCTTCGACCTGGCACCATACCCGTCAATACGGGCATGGTGTGATCGCTTCCAGGTCCTGCAAGGGTACGTTCCCATCGCCGGCTTCGAGACCCTAACCGCTTGACGCTACGCTAGGGTCCGCGATCCGGCGTCCATGCCCATTCAAGCAGGCAATGGCAGGTCGCTGTTGAAGGCGTCCAGGATGCAGCGCAGGCTACCGTCTGGTTGCCGGCGGAACAGTTCGATGTATTTTCCGTGGTCTTCCTGGGGCGCGGCTGCTCCCGGGGGTTGCATCTCCAGCTTGTATGCCCCCGTGACCCAGGTCACGTCGCCTTCGCTTTCGAGACCGGTGATCTCGAACTCCATGGCCTTGATGCCGTAGTTCTTGCGCAACTCTTCGTACATCGCCGTGATGGCCTCCTGGCCCACGACTTCCGGCGCATGGTTGGGCTGAACCCTGGCATCCTTGGCGTAGAACCTCTGCACCAAGCCCGTGATGTCTCCGCTCAGCATGCTGTCGCGGTAGTCCTGTTCCATGTGCTCGACGGTCTCTCGGGTGTTCAGTTGTATGGTTCCCATGATGCGTCCCTCCAGGGGCCATGTTTCGACGCCCGCGGGGAAAACAGCACGGCGTCGTGCGCGGGCCGTTGTCGGTCCGTGGCCCTCGGTGCTCATGGTTTCGTGGGCTCATGTGCCTAACAGGCAGGCCCCAAGGTTCAACCCTGGCTGGTCCCGCATCATGGCCCGGCCCAAGGGGCTCCCGCGCCTAGCCCAAACCCCTTAAAACAGGGCCAAGTCGGCCAGCCCATGGCCTTCGACGACCGCACGGACGAGGAAAAGCTCGCAGACGAGCTCGCTGCAGAGTTGGAATCCGAGTTCGCGGACCACTTCGACGACGAAGAGGAACCCGAGGCCGAGGTCGAAGAAGCCCCCGCAGAACTGACCCTCGAAGAGAAGAAGCGCCGCAGCGAGGCCCGCGCCGGAGACGTCATCGTCCCCAGCCAAGAAGCCATCGAGCAAGCCAAAGCGGAGGCCTCCAAGGCAGAGCCCGCCAACGCGGACCAGGCCCTTTCCCAACTGGAAGCCAAGTCGGAGACCGCCTACCAACGCCACCCCATCGTGTCGGTCCTGGGCCACGTGGACCACGGCAAGACCAGCATCCTCGACCACATCCGTGGCTCCAAGGTGTTCGACCGTGAAGCGGGCGCCATCACCCAGCACATCGGCGCCAGTGAAGTCCCGATGTCCACCATCATGGACCGCGCCGGGATCTTGCTCAAGGGCAAGAAGTTCGGTGTCCCTGGCATCCTCTGTATCGACACCCCTGGTCACCACGCCTTCAGCAGCCTGCGCGGCCGGGGTGGCCAACTGGCCGACATCGCCGTGCTGGTCGTGGACATCAGTGAAGGCTTCAAGCCACAGACCATGGAGAGCCTGAACATCCTGAAGCGCGCCAAGACGCCCTTCATCGTCGCTCTGAACAAGGTCGACCGTATCGAGGGCTGGAAGACCGGCCCCGACGTCCCCTTCATCCTCAACGTCAAGAAGCAGAGTCCGGACGTCATGGCCCGCTTCGACGAGAAATTCTACACCGTGCTCGGTACCCTGTTCGAGCAAGGCCTCCCCGCCGACCGCTACGATCGCGTCAACGACTTCACCAAGCAGATCTGCATCGTGCCGACCTGTGCCACCAGTGGCGAAGGCATCCCCGACCTGCTGGCCATGCTCGTGGGCCTGTCCCAGAAGTTCCTGGAACAACGGCTCGAGTCGGACACCGACATGCCGGGCGAAGGCACCATCCTTGAAGTCAAGGAAGACAAGGGTCTTGGGCAGACCCTCGACGTGGTCCTCTACGCAGGCAGCATCCGTAAGGATGACCGTATCCTGCTGGGCACCCAAGGGGAACCCATCGAGCGCACCATCCGTGCCTTGCTGAAACCAGGTGCCAACGACGACATGCGGGACGCCCGCAAGGCGTTCGTGGATGCCGACGAAATCGTCGCAGCAGCGGGCATCAAACTGGTCTGCACGGACGTCCAGGACGTCGTCAGTGGCGCTCCCCTGCGGGTCATCCGTGACGGTAACGATGATGAAGCCTGGGATGCGGTCGAGAAGGCCAGCCGCATCAACATCCCCCTGAAGGACCACGGCGTGGTCGTCAAGGCGGACACCATCGGCAGCCTCGAAGCCATGGCCGGCGAACTGACGGCCATCGGCATCCCGATCCGCAGCGCCTCCGTCGGCGACATCAGCCGCCGGGACATCATGGGCGCCGCCGCCATGACAGACCCCCTTTACCGCGCCTTGCTGGGCTTCAATGTCAAGCTCCTCGCGGGTGTCGAGGCCGACGCGGCAGAGAAGGACCTCCCGGTCTTCGTGGACAAGGTCATCTACAGCCTGGTGGAGGATTACCAGGAATGGTTGGCCAAGAAGAAGTCCGAACTGGATGCTTCCCAGCGCAAGACCCGCGTGCACCCGTGCAAGTTCCGCTTCCTCGAAGGCTGCTCGTTCCGCCAGCGTGACCCGGCGGTGTTCGGCGTCCGCATCCTGGCAGGGGAACTGCACACGGGTCGCAGCATCATCAAGGATGACGGTCGCGAGATCGGCCGCATCCGCAGCATCCAGAAGGATGGGGACACGATCAAGATCGCCAAGATGGGGGATGAAGTCGCCATCAGTGTCCCCGGCCCGACCCTAGGTCGCCAGATCAAGGAAGGGGACATGCTCTACATGGACATCCCCGGCGGGGACGCCAAGTGGCTCTACAACCAAGGCCAGATCAAGCCCGAAGAGCGGGACGTCCTTGAGGAGCTCATGAAGGTCCGCAGGCAAGTGGATCGCTTCTGGGGGATGTGAGCGAAGCGAACATCGCCTTCGTGCGGGTGCGTTGACGCACCAGCACGGGGGGCATGTAGGCGTAAAGCGCCGGAGTGGCCCAGGAGTGTGATGCCTGCACGGTGTGCCAGAGGACCACTTCTGGGGGATGTGAGCGCCCCGCCAACGACAGCTAGCGTGGGCCAGGCCTAGGCTGGCTTCGGGCGAGCCGGTCGCTTCATCTTCACGACCACCGGCTCTTCTTCACGGGCCGGGCGACGCTTGGCGCTGCCTTTGGCAATGGCCGGCCGGGTCTCTCCCGGCGCGACGGTGACGTTGCCTGGCTCTGCTGCTGGGTGCATGCAGGCATCACAGACCGGGCCGTCGCCCCAGACGGGCTCATCGGCGTCCTCGTGGGTCGCTTGGCTATGGCTGCCGCAGGGGTGGTAGAGGATCACTCCAAAGGGCGTGAATGACCGGCGGCAAACCAAGTGGGATACCATGCGCAGACGTGGACAACTGAGTTCTAGGTCTTAGGCTTGATGGGAGGTTACCCGATTATCGAGCCGCCTCTGGGACGAGGTCCAGAAGCAAGGGTCGGTGCAGGTGGCGCCGGGCCATCACGGGCACCTCGTACCACCCGGTCCGCAGGGTCCGGGGCGCCACGTCGTTGATCGCAGCCTCCTCGGGAGCAGAGCCATGGCCGTCGGGGCAACGGAAGCCGGCTTCCCGGCCTTTGCTCTTCATCGATCGTCCGCATTGAGGGCATGTGGGGTTGGCGGTCTTGACCACCTGCTCGACCAGCTCGTCGATGCGCAGCCGTTCCAGCCGCACGGCGCCGTCGAATGCGCCCACCGCCAAGACCTGGTCTCCTGGCCGGAGGCCCCGCACGACGCGTCGGAAGTCCTTGGTGGGCTCGAAGGCGATAAGGTCCACGGGGTGGCCCAAGCGGTCATGGCACGCGACCTTGGCGTGGCCCCCCTGCAGGTCGATGGGCATCCCGGCGACCGTGACGGGGATCTGGATGGTCCCCCAGTGAGGGGCATCCCGCACCAGGGGGCTGGGGGTGACATGGTCACCACTGGCTTGGTTGCTGGCAAACAGCATCCACCCCTCGGGGGACTCGGGGCTCGCCTCGAGCACCGGGAGCCCTTCCTGCACCAGACGCTCCGGGTCCAAGCCTCGCAGGCCCGCCAGGACGGGGCATGGCGTATGAGGGACGCACGTGGTGGTGTCGCCGTCCCCACTGTGGAAGGTGGCTCCCGTGGCGTCCAAGGCCCGCAAGCCGTTCTCGTCCACTTTGCGGGGGCTTCCGGCGCGCTTGGCGGCGCGGTAGGCCAACAGTTCGTAGGACGATGCTGGGCCCTCCCACGCCAACGCCGCAGTGGCGCCGATGATGCCCCGACCTTCACCGAAAACGATGCCGTCGTGCAATGCCCGTGCTTCCTCTGCGGTGACCTCCGTGCGCACGGCGTGCCAATACAGGATCTCGGGCAATGCTTCGGCGCTGGCCACGAGTCCCGGTGAGGCGTCCGGTTGGGAGCGGGCCCGGATGGCGGCCCACATGGGGGCCAGTAAGGCCTCGTCTGGCGCCACGGGGGCACCTTCGGGGAAGGCGTAGATGGGTCGTCCCCGCCACGCCCCGACTTGCACCCGGGGGCCGCGGGGGAAGACCAATTCGAACGCCACGGCACCATTGCCTCGGGTCTTGTGAGGCACGTTGGGGTTCAAGCGGACCAAGCGAGGCATGCTGCGCAGGACCAGTTCAGGCGCGGCCGCCAATGCATCGAAGACCAGTCGGGTGGTGCAGCCCCCCTCGGCGCTGTCGGTGTCATCGAAGGCCACGAACACAATCGCTGCACTCGCCCCCCTCACATGAGGCTGTGCCTGGGGGTCCTTTGCTAGGTGACGTCAATCGTCGCTGGGGGGCACTTGCAGGAGGCGCAGTCGGGAACGGACCTCATCGCCACTCTTGGCCTGCTGGATGGCCACTCGGGCGGTCCGCGCCCCGGGGACTCCTTGGATGAACTGCATGGATTGGCGCTTGAGCATCGCCAGTGGGACTTCGCGCATGGTGGCAGCACGGTCGAGGTAGGTGTGGAGGGCGTGTAGTCGCACTTCCAGGCCGGGGGGCTCCTCGATGGGGTCGCCATCCAGGGCTTGCCGCATGCGGCGGAACACGGTCGGATCGCGCATGGCGGCCCGGGCGATGAAGAACCCGGCGCAATCCGTCTGATCGGCCATGCGCAGCACATCGTCGGGGCCCCGGAGGTCACCGTTGCCGACCACCGGGATGTCCAAGGCCTGCACCAAGCGGGCGATGGCGGTCCAGTCCGCTTCGCCGCTGTATCGTTGCGCTACCGTGCGGCCATGGAGGGTGCACCACGACGCGCCGGCGGCCTGGGCTTCGGCGCCCACTTCGAGGTAGGTCTTGTGGGCTTCGTCGAAGCCGGTGCGCAGCTTGACCGAGATGGGCGTCCCGTCCGATGCATCGACGCACGCCTTCACGGCGCGGCCGACCTTTTGGGGGTCTCTGAGCAGGAAGCCGCCTGCGCAACTGCGCAGGATGTTGGGGCTGGGGCAGCCGAGGTTGATGTCGATGAACTCGGGGCGTTGGCGCTCCACGATGGTCCGGACCGCGGCCGCGAGGTCTTCCGGTTCGGAGCCCATGATCTGGATGCCGTACGGGGACTCGCCAGGCCAAGGTTGCACAAGCTTCCAGGTCTTCTCATTGCCATGGATCAAGCCGGCGGCAGCCACCATTTCACTGCACGTGACGTCGGCGCCCCACTCGGCGGCGATGGATCGGAAGGCGGCGTCTGTGACGTCCACCATGGGGCTCAGGACGAGCGGTCTATCGAGGCCTAAGGGGCCCTTCATAGTTCGAAGAACTCGGCCTTGACATCCCGGCCAGGGGTCAGGTCTTCAGGCGCCTCGACCGGGGCGGGTTCGTGTTCGTCGTAGGAGAAATCGATGCTCTGGCCGGTGGCGATGTCCGCGTCCTGGGTGGGGGTGTCTGCGGGCGGCGTGGCTGCGACAGCCGCAGCGGGGGCGATCGGGGCGGCGGCCGGTGCGGCAGCCATGGTGGGGGCCGGCTCGGGCGCGGCAGCATCTTCGGGTTCGCTGGTGGACTCGACGACGAAGCAACGGTCGAAGCCGCCGCGCTGCTTGCGCTTGTGCTCCTTGACCCGGCGCAGGTCCTCCCGTGCCAGGCCACGGGCGGTGATGAACGCCTCCATCGCCTCCAAGAGATCGGAGACCTCTTCCTTCTCGCGGCCCACGTCGGCCTCCAGTAGTTCCTTGGCTTCCGTGGCGATCTTCTGCTTCAGGAAACGAGGCTTCTCTTCGGCGGTGAGTTGTCGGAACTTGACGTCGTGACCCGCTTCCTTGACCAGTTCGGGGATGCGGTCTCGCACGAGGCGTCCTGCGAATGGCCGGACCTTCTCGTAGTACGCCGGAAGGGCATCGAGCCAAGTGGATTCGTTGTCTGCGCTGACGACCTGGGCAATCCCTGAAACGAGGCCTGGCACCGGCAGGCCCTTGGTGGCGAAGCCCAGGACGGGCTTGCCTGCCGCGTGGGCGTAGGCGATCAAGGCGACGGTGTCACTGGGGGCGCGGTCGACCACGGCGACCACGGCGTCGGCTTCTTTTGCCTCTGCCACGGGGTCCGCTTGGTCGGCGAACATGACGGCGTCATGGCCGTCTCGGCGCATGCGTTGGGTGATGGCACTCAAGAGCCTGCGCTCAGCCAAAGTCTCGTGGGCTCCGGTGACGAGGATTCGTGCCACGGTGGCCCCACCTACTGGGGGTTCTTCCGTGCTTCGCCCGCGACCGGCACACTCTGCCATTTTTTGGCCCACTGGCATAGTTGCTCCATCAAGGGCACCAGGTCGAGGCCCTTGGGGGTGAGGCTGTATTCGACGCGGGGGGGCAGTTCCGCGAATTCGCGGCGCTCGATGATGCCGGCTTTCTCCAACTCGCAGAGTCGTTGGGTGAGCGTCACGGGGTTGACGGCCAGCTCCAGTTTGATCTCCGTGAAGCGGCGGGGGTTCCGCTGTTGCAGGAACCAGATGATGGTCAGCGTGTGCCGCCGCGCCAACAGGTCGAAGGCGCTTGGATACGGGCAGCAGCCGGTCATCGAGCCACGCAGACACACCAATGGTATAAGCATTACACTTATATCGATACAGAAACTATACCATTGTATGATGAGCGAGGAACCTTGCACTGCCGCGAAGGCCATCATTCCGGACGCGCCCCCGTCGGTCGCGAAGGTGCTCTGCACCCTCAACGACCACGAGCGCATGACCAACAAGGAGATCCAGGAAGCGACGGGCCTGCCCCGCCGCACGCTGTACACGGCCCTGCGCCGGCTTCAGCAAGAAGGGCTAGTACGCCAACAGGTCAGCCTGTTGGACACCCGCCAGACCTATTTCTGGCTTGAAGGACGCCGCGTGATGGCCAGCTAAGCGTCCCAGTGGACGCTGCGGCGCCAATCGATACCCACCGTCCGTGCCCCGACCTTCGGGACCAGCGGAGCGTGTCGCTTGTGTTCGCTGTGGCGCACCAGACGTACCACGTGCTCCACTTGATCCAAGGACATTCCCGTCCGTCGGACGATGGAGGCTTCCGTGGCGTTGAGCTCGATGCCTTTCAGGACCTTGTCCAGGTCTTGGTAGGACATCCCCAGTTCATCCTCATCCGTTTGTCCCGGTCTCAGTCCCGCCGTCGGCGGTCGGGAGACCAATGCCTCAGGGATGCCGAGCTCACGGCTCAGTTCCCAGACCTGTGTCTTGTACAGGTCGCCAATGGGTTCCAGGTCCACGCCGCCATCCCCGTGTTTCGTGAAGTACCCCACCAGCAACTCCGACTTGTTGCCCGTGCCGCAGACCAACTGGCGGCGCTTCTGGGCTTCCGCGTACAACACCATCATCCGGGCCCGCGCCTTGGCGTTGCCCCTGACATGAGGGTCCAAGCCAGGAAGCACCCCGTCAAGGCCAGCAACGATGGGCGTGATGTCTCGGGTGATCCCCTCGATCCCCAAATGGTCGATCAACACTTGGCCCAGTCGAGCGTCTTCCGGGTCAGAATCCGCGTGGGGCATCAAGATCCCCAGCACGCGCTCCTTGCCCAAGGCATCGACCGCCAAGGTGGCCGTCAATGCGGAATCGATGCCGCCACTGATGCCCACTACGACCCCTTGCAAGCCGCTGCGCTCCACGTGATCGCGGAGGAACGTCACGATGATGCGCCGCCATTCTTCGGGGCTGCCGGCTAGCAAGGCCACGAAGGTCTCAAGGCCGCCCGTGGTTTGGCCGTTTTGCATGCAGGTCACTCTTTGGGCCGCCGACCCCAAGCTCGGGGACGTCGAAGGCAACATCCGTCGCGTCGCCCAATCACTGGAGGGCCGTGACCTGGTGGTGTTCCCTGAGATGTTCCTGACCGGGTACAACATCGGCGACGACGTGCAGCGCCTCGCCTTCCGCCCGGGAGACGCCCGCTTGGCTCCGCTCTTGGAAGCGGCCCGGGAACACGGCACGCACATCATCGTCGGTGCGCCCTACACTCCTCGCGAGGGCATCACCTACAATGCCGCCCTGTGCATCGATGACGCCGGGCATGCGCTATGGATCCCCAAGCGGGCACTGCCAACGTTCACCACCTTCCGAGAAGGGCTCTTCTTTGACCGAGGCGACGCGCAACCCGTCTGGCACACCCGGTTTGGCAACATCGGGGTCCACATCTGCTACGATCTGTACTTCCCGGAATTCCAGAAGCGACAGGTACTCGATGGCGCGGACATCCTCGTCAACATCAGCGCCAGT
>JBFGSX010000018.1:0-13141 GCA_041566495.1 Thermoplasmatota archaeon | reverse complement strand
GACTCCAGGGCGCGTTTGACGACCGCATGGAAATCCGCCTTGGCTTGCCAGTAGTTCTCCGTCTCGACCCATGGCCGCACCTGCAACCCTACTGCGCTGTTGCCCAGTTCGGTGATGCGGACGCTCAGGGCAGGCTCCGACAAGACCCGGGGGTCCTTGGGAAGCGCCTCCATGATGGCCTTGACGGCGACGTCGATGTCGTCTTCGTAACCAATGCCCACCAGCACATCAGCGCGCCGGATGTCCAGGCGGGTATGGTTGGTGATGGCACTGCCCAAGACGTTGCCGTTGGGCAGGGTCACGATGCGCCCGTCGGCCACCTTCAGGGTCGTCAACGCCATGCCGAGACTGGTGACTTCGCCGGTCTCACCACTGATGGTGACCGTGTCACCGATGTTGAAAGGCCGGTAGAACAACAGCATGACCCCGGCCGCGAGGTTGCCCAAGGTGTCCTTCAGGGCGAAGCCGATGACGAAGCCACCAATGGCCAAGCCACCCAGGAGTGAAGCGAAGTCCACGCCGAATGTCGCCAGCACCGCGACGAAGATGATGATCCAGCCGAGCGCCGATAGAACGGCGTGGGTGAAGTGCGTCAGTGTGTCGTCGATGCGCCGGTTGTGGCGCATCCCTCGTTCGATGAGGTTGATACCCACTTTCATGAACACCCAGCCAAGCACGATGACGACAGCAGCCGTCACGAGGCGGATCTGCCATTCAGGGAGCGCCGCTAGTCCTTCGCGCACTTCGTCTAGGGCCATGTGCGTGGGACCGGGCTACCCGGTGATAATGTCGCTGGAATGACTAGGCCGGCACGAAGGACTTGGTGGCACTGTCGACGCGGAACAGCACGTACCCACCGGTCGTCACATCGCCCTCGAAGAAAGCGATGGTCGGCGTGGTGATCCGCCCACTGACGCTGTGGGTCTCCAACCAGGCACGGATGTCTTCTCCGTCGTTGCCGACCGCTTCGATGGCTGCGGCGGCCACGTAGACCGCGTCGTAGGCGTAGACGTCGAACGGACCTGGCGCTTCACCGAACTTGGCCCTGTAGTCAGCAAGCCACGCGGTGTATGCAGAACCTGCCGTGTCTGGACTGCTCTTGGTGAAGTAGACTCCGTCCACTTCGGCGCTCGCGACATCGAAGATGCCCTGGCCTTCCAGTGCTTCCGAGGTCAGGATGTCGCCGTCGTAGCCGGCGTTGCGCAATTCACGGATCAGGGAGCCCATCTCGGGGGCTTGCCCGGAGATCCAGACATACTCCGGTTCGCGGGCGGCCGCTTCGATCGCTTTGCTGGACATGGTGCCTTCATCGTCGGTCCAGGAGATCGGCTCACCGTCGACGGCGCCCCCCAAGGCTTCGAAGGCGGGGACGAAGACGTTCTTCAGACCTTCGGCGTAACCCGTCTGTTGGAACATGACGACCGCACTGGATGCGCCTAGGGTCTCCTTGAGGATCGACGCCGCCTGGGGGCCTTGCACGTCATCGTTGGCGATGGTGCGGTAGAAGTAGCCGTGGTCGGGGCCCGTGAGACTGGGGCGGGTGCTGCTGGGACTGATGAGGACCACGTGATCCTCGTCCGCCAGCGGCTTCACGGCGGCGGTGCTGTCCGATGCCAAGGCGCCGATGATGACCTGTGCACCCTCCCCGGCGATGCGGCGGTATTGTTTGACCGCCTCCTCGGTACTGGGGAACTGCGTATCACCACTGACGAGCCGGATCTGTTTGCCGTCGATGCCTCCCGCGGCGTTGATCTCATCCACGGCCATTTCAGCCCCACGCAGCGTCGGGGCGCCGAGGGTGGCGGCCGGTCCCGTGAGGGGCATGAGCGAGCCGATGACGATCTCGTCGGAGTCCCCAAAACAACCAGCCATCGGGACGATGAGCAGGACGAGGGCGAGGAGCAAAGAACGGGCGTTCATGTCTAGGGGACCCCACTAAGGGCAAATAATACTGCCCCGGACCAAACGCGGGCAAACGCTTACCCGCCCCGATTCGTGTCACACCCTGTTGCGAACCTGGTTGATTCTCCTGGTGCTGCTGCTGCCCACCGCCGCCGCAGAGGCCGATGCAGTACTGCGGTTCCCGTCACAGAGCGTGTATTTCGTGGAGGAGACCAGCACATCCTGGAACGAGCGCTCTGTGGCGGCTCCGGCAGGAGCCACTCTGCGGGTCTTGGCGGAGGTCAGGGTGGTCGGGGACAACACCTTGGCCGCCCCCGAGCCATACCGCATCGAATGGTGGATGGACGACGACTTGATCGGGGAGATCAACGGCACATTGGAGCCGGGCATCACCCTGGTCTTGCACAACCTGACGGCGATTCTCCCAGACACCCCCGGGGACCGCACATTGACCATGCGTCTCCTTACTGGGCCCTGGGACCCTACCCCTCAGAACAACGACCCCCCGCAGACCTTGCTTCGCATCGGGGATGTGACCGGCGTCATGCGGGACACCACGACCCGACACCCATACCTGGGCCCCGCCATCTTGACCGGACTTGCGGCCATCATCGTGCCCCTGCGCTGGCCCCAGGTGAGGGGACGCTTGGCCTCCGTGGCCGCCCCCGCGGTGGGCCAGATCGATGCCTGGCGGGTCGCGTGGCCGCATGTGGACGAGCGCACCCGTCAAGTGACCGCGACGTTGCTGTGCGGCGGCGTGTTGTTGGTGTTGTTCGGGGCGAGCGCCCTCAGCGTCCGCGACCTGAGCTTGGCCAATGACCCAGGGAGTGCGCTTGGCATCGCCGTGTTCGCCTACGCCGTGGTGGTGGCCGTCGCATCCATCCGGCAACGCCGCTTCGCCTGGCGCCACCTCGGAGTCTTGGTGTGGACCTTCGCCGTGGCGGCCACGTGGCAGCAGGCCGCGGCGGCCGTCGCGTTCCTGCGCTGGCCCAGCCTTGGCGCCTTGGGGCCGTTCGTCCTCAATGGCATCACGGTCGGCGCGCTGTACGCCCTCATCGCCCTGGGATACACCATGGTGTACGGCATCCTGAAGTTCATCAATTTCGCCCATGGAGACGTCTTCGTCTGGGGCGGCTACCTGGGCTGGCTCTTGGTCGTGCAATACCCGGTCGTGGGGCTCCCCCTGGCCATCATCTGGGCCATCGTCGCCACCGCAGGCCTGGGGGCGCTCATCGAACGGGTGGCCTACCGCCCACTGCGCGGAGGGGACCGTCTGGCCCCACTCATCACCGCCATCGCCGTCAGCCTGCTCTTGGCCGGCATGGCCCAATTGTTGTTCGGAACCAAGAACCGGACCTTCAGGGAACCGGGCAGCACCTACACGGGCAGCGCTTCTGAGGCATTCTTGACCCAGTCCTACAACATCGGGCCGTTCAACTTCACCAGCCTGGATGCCACCATCTTGGTCACCGCCATCATCTTGATGGGCGCCTTGCAGTGGTTCGTCAGCCAATCCAAGCTGGGTCGCGCCATGCGCGCCGTGGCAGATGACCCTGAAGCCGCATTGACCGTGGGCATCCCCGTCAATCGCGTGGTCACCTGGACGTTCATCATTGGCAGCGCATTGGCCGCTGTCGGGGGCGTGTTCTGGGGACTGCGCTTCTCCTTGCGCCCGACGCTGGGGCTCCTCACAGGCATCAAGGCGTTCACCGCCGCCGTCGTGGGAGGTATCGGCCACATCCCCGGAGCGTTCCTGGGGGGCTTCCTGATCGGCTTGGCCGAGAACGTCGGGGGCCAGTTCATCGACAGCCGCTTCCAGAACGTCATCGCGTTCCTGATCCTCATCATCTTCCTGCTCGTGCGACCCCAGGGCATGTTCGGCAAGGAGGTGTCCCGCCGGTGAGCGTCGTAGAATCCCTGCTGGCCCCCTTCACCAACCAAGGGCTGTTCCTGGAACTGCTGATCACGTTCGGGTTGTATCTCTTGATGGCCAGCAGCCTTGACCTGGCCGTCGGATACACGGGGTTGTTCCAATTGGGACACGTCGGCTTCTTTGCCCTCGGCGCCCTCGGTACCACTTACGCGACCCACGCGGATTACTTCGGGGGCGACATGTTCTTGGGCATCATGCTGGGGATGGTGTTGACCAGCATCGCCGTGATCTTGGTCGGTCTGCCGACGTTGCGGTTGACGGGGGATTACTTCGCCATCGCGACCCTCGGATTGGGCGTGATGGTGCAGTTCGTCCTGACCGGGGTCTATGCCAACGGCATCTTCGGCGTACCCACGATGAACCCATTCGGCTGTGACCTTGGCTGCATGCTCGATGGCCCCTTGGGGCGGGTCTTCGGAGACGGCCCCCGTGCGACCACCATGCTCGAACTGGTCCTCGTTTGGATCATCGCCTTCAGCGTCCACGCCTTGCTCGGGCGCCTCAAACGCAGCCCCTTCGGCCGCACCCTCAAAAGCATCCGGGAAGACCGCCTGGCCGCTGCAGCCATGGGCAAGAACGTCCAGCTCCTACGCTTCCAGGCGTTGTGGATCAGTGCCTTGTTCGCCAGCCTTTCCGGCAGCATCACGGTCCATCATTTCCAGATCATGAGCCCCCTTGGCTACGGCTTCCCGTTCATGGTCATCGTGCTGGTGATGGTCATCCTCGGCGGCCTCGGTAGCCACCATGGCGCCCTCATCGGCGCCCTGATCGTGACCTTCGTCAACCAGATGAGCGTCAGCATCACCGAAGCGCTGCGAGCCTCCGGGGGCGGTGGCGAACTGGATCTGTCCGCCCTTCGTATCGTCATCTTCGCACTCATCCTCATCGTGACCATGCTGGCCAGACCCAAAGGCATCCTTGGCGGCCACGACATCCGCCTGCGGACCCTGTTACGGAGGCGGCGCTGATGCTGGACATCACCGGTGTACGGCGCTCCTTCGGGGGGGTCAAGGCACTGGACGGGGTCGACCTGACGGTGCGTGCGGGCACCATCACGGGACTCATCGGCCCCAACGGCGCGGGCAAGACCACGTTGTTCGATTGCATCACCGGCTTCCAGGCCATCGATGATGGGGAGGTGCATTTCCAAGGCACCCGCATCGACGGGCAACCAGCCTACCGCATTTCGCGCATGGGGCTCGCCCGGACGTTCCAATTGGTGCGCCTATTGCCTGCCATGGATGCTCTGGAGAACCTCATGGTGGCTCACCGTAACCACCCCGGAGAGGCACTGGGAGGCGCCCTGCTAGGAGGCTGGCGCAAGACCGAGACCCAGGTCCGCGAGGACGCCATGGAGTGGCTGAAGTTCGTCGGCATGGACCACCGCGCAGACGTGCCCGGCGCCCAGCTGAGTTATGGTCAATCGAAACTCGTGGAGATCGCACGCATGCTGAGCCTCGAGCCCACCATGATGCTCATGGACGAGCCCATGTCCGGCATCAACCCCACCTTACGCAACAAGATCCTTGACCTGCTGGGGGAGCTACGGGACCGTGGCAAGACCCTGTTGATCATCGAGCATGACATCGAGATGATCATGGAGCACTGCGACGAAGTGGTGGTGATGGACCAAGGGCGGGTCATCGCCCAAGGACCCCCAGACGAGGTCCGCGACGATCCCGCCGTGGTGCGGGCCTACCTAGGCGTGGGGAGGGAAGCATGACGATCCTGGAAGCCAAGAGCATCCATACGTACTACGGCCAGGTCCACATCCTGCACGGACTGGACCTGGCGATCCAAGAAGGGCGGATGACCACCATCATCGGCCCCAATGGCGCAGGCAAGTCGACGGCGCTCAAGGCGCTGTTCGGATTGGTGCCAGTGACCCAGGGGCAGGTGTTGCTGCGAGGGGAGGACGTCACCAACGCCACCCCTGCGACCATGGTGGACAAGAAAGTCTGCTTCGTGCCCCAGGGGCGTGCGGTGTTCCGTAGCCTCTCCGTGGAGGAGAACCTGCGCATGGGCGCATACCGGGAACGTGACAAGGCCATCATCCCGACCCGCCTGGAGGAGGTCTACGAACGGTTCCCCGCATTGCGTGACCGACGGGGGCAGAAAGCGGGGGCCTTGTCCGGGGGCGAGCAACAGATGTTGGCCATCGGTCGAGGCTTGATGGCAGACCCAGAGATCCTGTTGCTCGATGAGCCCAGCGTGGGCTTGGCCCCCCGGGTCGTGGAGGAGATCATGGGTTCACTGGAAGCCCTGAACAAAGAGGGCCGGACCTTGGTGATCGTCGAACAGAACGCCACCATGGCCCTGGAGACCGCCGATGACGCCTATTTGCTCGTCATGGGGACGACCCGCATGAGCGGGCCGGCCCACGAACTATTGACGGACGCCAAGGTCAAAGAGATCTACCTGGGCGCCCGCTGAGCCGCGTCAGACGAGGGGGTTGATGACCAGGTCGGCGCCGGCGTGGTAGACGTGGCCCCGCCAGTAGCGGCTGTCCCAGTGGCTGCCATCGGCGGGCTCGATGTCCAGCACGGTGGGCTGCGCGGGTTCGCTGAAGTCCACCAGGATGGTGCCGCCTTGGTACCAGCCCATGACGAAGGCTTCCTGGCCCATGACCAGGTCACCGAAGTGGCTGCCACAATTCCCTTCCGCGGGGCTCGGGGGGACCCCGTCGCCGTTCCATCCGGCGTCGTTCTGGACGTATGCCAGTTGCACGGGGTTGCGTTCGTCGCTGATGTCGTAGATCCATGCTGCTGCCAGGGGGATCTGGTCTTCGCTCTCGACCAAGGGTAGGCCAGCGTCGAAGCAGTTGTTGGCACCGACAGGCACGCCGGGCAGGAAGGGCCCCACGTATTCGTCGTTGATGATCAGGATGTCTCCGCCTTCGTTGGCGAACA
Source organism: Thermoplasmatota archaeon (assembly GCA_041566495.1). Classification (GTDB taxonomy): domain Archaea; phylum Thermoplasmatota; class E2; order JACPAO01; family JAHFTW01; genus JBFGSX01. The sequence goes on along the minus strand of JBFGSX010000018.1, from coordinate 6,397 downwards.
CCTGGTGATGGTACTTGATGCGGGGATCGTCGATGGCGGCGAGCCAGATGGGTTGCAGGGGATCGGAGATGTCCCAGATGAACGTCTCTCCGCCTGCACCGTAGTAGCGACCGCCACCCCCGGCGCAGTAGGCCCGCTGTAGATCCGCGCGGACGGTGATGTCATGGCAGCCATCCGATTCGACGATGGTGTTGCCGACCACGGGAGGGATCACGAAGGTGTGCACCACGGGGGCCTGAGGGTCTGTGATGTCGAGGATGTCGATCTTGCCGGTGCCTTCGCCCACGGCACCTTGGGCACCGGGGACGCCACTGGCGCCACTGCTGTAGATGTACGGCGTACCTGCAAGGGCCGCAAGGTTGTGGACGCCGGCGGAGGGCATCTCCGTGGTGCCGATGAACAAGGGCGCCATGGGGTCGGTGACGTCGATGAGGTGAAGGCCGCGGCCACTGCCAGCCAACGCAGCATAGGTGTGGCCATCCCATTCGAGGATGTCCACGTCGCGGGCGCCGATGGCGGTGATGTTGCCCAGCATCACGATGTTCTCGGGGTCCGAGACGTCGGCCAGGAACAGGTCTTGGCCATTGGTCCAGTAGAGGATGTCATCATCGATCCAGATGCCTTGGCCGTTGCCTGGCATCTCGAACCCGAGCGTCTCCCCGAAGCCCGTCAGGGTCTGATTGAACGGAGAGTTCTGGACGGGGCCACTGGGGACCGGTTCGGTGATGGCCGGAGGAGCATCGTCGATGCAGCCGGCAAAGACTGTCAAGGACAGGAGGGCGATGACCCACGCGCTTCGCATGCCGGGCCAGTCCGGATGGTGCATCTTAGGCCTTGGGGTCAAGGGGCGCAAGCCGCCACGTCCGTAGGGTCTCTGCGTGCCGCCACCGCACCGGCCCTCAACCCTGTCCCTATGCGGCTTTTGGGCCTCACGCCCTTCTGCAAGTCATGCCGCAACTTGACGCCCTTGGGGGCGCCCAGTCTACCGATGCGGTCTCTGAGGCCGACCGTGTGTTGACCCCTGAGGCCCTCGCGCTCTTGAGAGACGTGCACCAACGATTCGAGGCCCGGCGCCAAGAGGTCCTCGGGTTGCGACCAGCCCGCCGCCGACGCATCGCGGCGAGCCCGACCTGGTTGGAGGAGACCAAGGAGGCCCGGGAAGGGGACTGGCAGGTGGCGCCCATCCCAGGCCCATTGTTGGACCGACGCGTGGAGATCACGGGGCCCGTTGACCGCAAGATGATGATCAACGCCCTCAACTCAGGCGCCAAGGTGTTCATGGCGGACTTTGAAGACAGCCACAGCCCGGTCTGGCACAAGACCATCGCAGGCCAAGTCAACATCATGGACGCGGTGCGAGGGACCCTGCACCTCAGGACCTCTGACAAAGAATACACCGTGGGCCCCGACCCGGCGTTGTTGCTGGTGCGTGTGCGGGGCTGGCATCTGGATGAAGCCGGCCATGCGGTCGATGGCGCCCCCATGTCGGCGGCGCTCTTCGATGCCACCTTGACGGTCTTCCACAACGCGGCAGAGCAGTTGGCGAGAGGGGTCGGCCCCTACCTCTACTTGCCCAAGATCGAAGGCCACGAAGAGGCCCGCTTGTGGGAAGACGTTCTAGGGTTCCTGGAAGAACGCCTGGGCATCCCGATCGGTTCCATCAAGGTCACCGTGCTCATCGAGACCCTCCCCGCGGCTTTCGAGATGGAGGAGATCCTCTACGAACTGCGGGCCCGCATCGTCGCATTGAACGCAGGACGCTGGGACTACATCTTCAGTTGCATCAAGGTCTTCGCCCAGGACCCGGACCGAGTGTTACCGGACCGTTCGCAGGTCACCATGCAGGCGCCGTTCATGCGGGCCTATGCACGGCGTCTCGTGGATGTATGTCATCGTCGAGGGGCGTTGGCCATGGGAGGCATGAGCGCGTTCATCCCGAACCGCCGAGATGCGGCCGTGACGGAGGCCGCGTTGGCGGCTGTGCGCGCGGACAAGGAACGTGAGGTCGCCGATGGTTGCGATGGCACTTGGGTGGCCCACCCCGACCTGGTCCACCTGGCCATGAGCATCTTCGACGAAGGCCTAGGCACGGCCAGCAACCAATTGGCCCGCCAAGTGCCTGCCCATGTGACTCCCGCCGAGTTGGTCGACATGACGATTCCGGACGGGAAGGTCACGTCGGCCGGTGTCGATACCAACATCGAGGTCGCCCTGCATTACCTGGGCGTGTGGTTGTCAGGCACCGGAGCCGTGGCCATCCATGACCTCATGGAGGACGCCGCCACCGCAGAGATCAGTCGTTGTCAACTCTGGCAATGGCGCCAGCATGGCGTCACCTTAGAGGATGGGCAGACGGTCGACGCGGAGCTGCTGAAGCAACGCATCCATAGCCACGCCGAACGCTTGGCAGCGGCGGCCCCGGACGCCCCGATGGCGGACGCCGCACGCATCCTAGACGCCAGCGTCCTGGCCGCCTCCATTCCCGACTTCCTTACCCTCGCCGCTTACCCCACCTTGCAGGAGCGGAACCAATGAACATCGCCGCCAAGATCCAAGAACAAGCCGACGCCCTTGAGCGCGAATGGTCCAACGACCTGCGCTGGAAAGGCATCCGACGGGAATACTCCGCTGAAGAAGTGGTCCGTTTGCGTGGTAGTATCCAGTTCGACCACCCCATCGCCAGACACGGAGCGGAGCGTCTGTGGAAACTTCTCAACGGCTCCGGGGGAGACAATTACATCAACGCCCTGGGCGCCGTGACGGGCAACCAGGCCATGCAGATGGTGCGGGCCGGTCTGAAGGCCATCTACCTCAGCGGCTGGCAGGTCGCGGCAGATGGCAACCTGTCCGAGACCATGTACCCGGACCAGAGTCTGTACCCGGTCAATTCTGTGCCGGCCATGGTGCGCCGGCTCAACAATTGCCTGCGGCGGGCGGATGGCATCGAATGGGCGGAAGGCGACCTGAGCCGTGACTGGTTCGTGCCGATCGTCGCCGATGCGGAGGCCGGTTTCGGGGGCCCTCTCAACGCCTTTGAACTGATGAAAGACATGATCGAGGCAGGCGCGGCTGCGGTCCATTTCGAGGACCAGTTGGCGTCGGAGAAGAAATGTGGCCACCTGGGGGGCAAGGTGTTGGTCCCGACGAGCCATGCCATCCGGCAGCTGAAGTCAGCGCGCCTTGCCGCAGACGTCAAGGGGGTGCCGACGTTGCTGATCGCCCGCACCGATGCCCGGGCGGCGACGCTGTTGACGTCGGATGTTGACCCCATCGACCATGCGCACATCACCGGCGAACGGACCCCTGAAGGGTACCTGCGCATCAAGGCAGGCATCGACCATGCCATCGCCCGCGCCTTGGCCTACGCGCCGTATGCAGATGTGCTGTGGTGCGAGACCGGGTCTCCGGACTTGGAAGAGGCCCGCATGTTCGCCGAAGCGATCCACGCCAAGTTCCCTGGCAAACTGCTGGCCTACAACTGCAGTCCCAGCTTCAACTGGAAGAAGCACCTGGATGATGCGACCATCGCCTCGTTCCAGGATGAACTGGGCAAGATGGGTTACCGCTTCCAGTTCATCACCCTGGCCGGGTTCCATGCCATCAACCACGCCATGTTCCAATTGGCCCAAGGCTACAAACGGGAACAGATGACCGCCTACGTGCGCTTGCAGGAACAGGAGTTCGCCGCAGAGGCACAGGGCTACACGGCGACCAAACACCAACGTGAGGTGGGGACCGGTTACTTCGACGAGGTCTACCGGGCCATCAGTGGAGGCAAGAGCAGCACCCTCGCCATGGACGGATCCACGGAGCAGGAGCAGTTTGTCAAGGCGCCTCCCAATGGCACCCAGCATGCCCACGCTCCAGACAAGAAGGAGAAGCCGCTGGCTCCGATCCCTCGACCACCCCGCAAGCGGCGCTCACGCAACGGCCATCAGAACGGTGACACAGAGAAGGCGCCGGCTGAACAGACCTGAGCTATCCGCGCACGACGTCCCGGACGCCAGCCTGGCACGTGGGGTACAGCACCATTTCCTGGACGTTGACGCGGCCCGGGCGGGCGCATGACCACACGATGGCCTCCGCGACGTCCTCTGGCGTCAGCACGTCGGCATCGGCGTAGACCTTCGCGGCACGTTCCTTGTCGCCTCGGAAGCGCACCTGGCTGAACTCGGTCTCTACGAGCCCCGGCTCGATGTTGGTGACCCGCACACCCGTGCCCTGCAAGTCGTAGCGTAGCCCCTCCGTCAGGGCGCCCACCGCAGCTTTGGTCGCGCAGTACACCCCGCCACCCGGGTAGGTCCAACGACCTGCCACGCTGCCCAGATTGACGATGTGCCCCTGGCGCTTGATGATGTGGGGCAAGGCGACCCGGGTGACCGCTAGGAGACCGGTGACATTGGTGTCGATCATCTCCTGCCAGTCCTCCATGTGCGCTTCTTGCATGGGGTCCGTCCCGCGGGCGAGGCCCGCGTTGTTGACGAGGATGTCCACATTGAACACCTCGGGGTGGCTCTTTGCCAGGGCTTGTACCTGCTCAGCGTCGCTGACGTCGAGGACGACAGGGTGCACGGTGGTGCCGTGTTCATCGGCAAGGGCCCGGGCAAAGGCGATGAGGCGCTCTTCCCGACGTCCGACGATGGTCACATGGCTGGCTCCTTGGTCGCAGAACGCTTGGGCGGTGGCGGCACCGATCCCGGCGGTCGCACCGGTGATGAGCACGCGGCGTCCCTTGAACGGCAAGGCATCCATGCGGCGCCACCCGCGCGTCACTTCATGATGATGCCGGCACGGCGATGGGCTGCGCCGGGGGCCCCTCGGGCGCACGCAGGGGCAGTTCGACCCAGAACTTCGCGCCGGATTCCTCCCCCCGCCCTTCGACACCGATGGATCCTCCCATGGCTTCGGCCAGGGATTTGCAGATGTACAATCCAAGGCCGGTGCCGGGGACCTGGGGGTCCTTGTGGATCTGACCGAATGGTTGGAAGAGCCTGATCACGTGGTCAGGGTCGATGCCCGTGCCATCGTCCTCCACTTCGAGACGCACCCCCCGATCATGTGCGGCGGCGCGCATGCTGACGTGGCCGCCCCGGCGAGTGAACTTGAGGGCATTGCTGACCAGGTTGGTGGCGATCTGGCCGACCCGGGCCGGATCGACGTGGCAGGGCAAGTGCTCAGGCAGTTCCAGGCGCAACGCCACCCCTTGAGCATCGGCGGTCGCTTCGAACGAGGCCACCGTGTCCTTGAGTTCGTTGACGATGTCCACGTCCCCAGCGAGGATGCGGATCTGGCCGCTCTGCAGGCGGGCCACGTCGAGCATATCCTGGACCAGCATGGCCAGTCGCCCCATGTTCCGTTCCATGAGGGCCAGGGAGCGAGGAGGCCCCTGCCAGTTGTCCTTCAGGACCGCGAACTGCAGTTTGATGGGGGTGAGGGGGGTGTTGAGTTCGTGGGCGGCGGTGTTGATGAACTGGGTGCGGAAATCGTGGATCTCCTGCAGGCGGTCGATCTCCAATTGCCTCTCATGCGCCAGCGCCCGCGCGTGCTCGGCTTCGTATTGGGGCGTGATGTCCCGCACCGCCGCGACCCGGACGTGCTCGCCCTTGAACATGATGGGGCGGCCCTGGACGGCGACCCGGCGGGTCTCGCCTGCGCGCTTTATCCAGAGTTCGTACTGGGCGTCTTGGGGCTGCGCCAAGCGCTCTGCCAAGCGCTGGGCGGACACTTGGTCCACGAGGGTGCTGACGTGGGCGCCAACCAGGTCTTCGCGGGATTGGTCGAAGAGTGCGCAAAAGGCACGGTTGACTTCGAGGATGACCCCGTTGTTGTGGATACAGATGCCCTCGAACGTGGCGTCCGTGAGCGCATGGATCCCTTCTGCTTCGGCGACCTGCATCCGTTGGGCCAAGACCGCTTCTCGCAGGGTGATGCGTTCTTGCATCGACTCCCGCCAACGCTTGCCCAGCATCGCCCCCAGGGCTCCGACGGCGATGATGTATGCTCCCCGGGCTGCCATGGCGGCCAAGTTGGCAGCCACGAAGTCCCCGGCGACCCAGAGCATCAAGGCGTCGGACACCAGGTAGCACGCAGTGGCCCAGACCACGATGCCCGGGCCGAAGCGGAACACGACCGCCACCAAGGAAAGCATCCACAACGGGTAGAACGGGGATGCGATGCCGCCGGTGGCGTAGAGCCATACCGCGATGAGGGCCGAATCGGTGACCAGGGTGTAGGTGCTGGTGCGCAGGACATGGAAGCGCTCGTATGGTCGCAGGGCCAGGACCAGCCAAGCATATGCCATTGCCACCCCGATGATGACGGTAGCCAGCATATGGGTGGCCGGGTCGTGGGGCAGGGCGAAAACGTAGAGCACGACGTTGAACAGGATGACGTCGAG